>JAJCYO010000077.1 GCA_029262875.1 Flavobacteriales bacterium | reverse complement strand
AGCGAACAATGTTTTGTTGTACAATATCAACCACCAAATCATTGGTAATTTCAATTTTAGCTGTATCAAAACTGTTGACGACAATCTCCAAAGTATTTAATAACTTGCGAGCATCACCTCCAGATAATTGTAATAGTGATTCATATTCTTTAATGGTGACATCCTTCTTTTTAAGGTCTTCGTCAGTAGTTAATGCAATGTCGATTAACTGTAACAAATCCTCTTTACTTTGTTCCTTTAAAATGTAAACTTGACAACGAGAGAGCAATGCTGATATCACTTCAAACGAAGGATTTTCGGTGGTAGCACCAATCAATGTGATGATGCCTTTTTCCACAGCCCCTAACAATGAGTCTTGTTGTGATTTGCTAAATCGATGAATCTCATCGATAAATAAAACAGGATTATTGGTGCCAAAAAATTGCTGTGATTTTGCTTTAGCGATAATGTCTCTTACATCCTTTACGCCAGAATTAATGGCACTTAAAGAATAAAAAGGCCTTTCTAATTTATTGGCAATGATATTGGCCAAAGTAGTCTTCCCAACCCCTGGTGGACCCCAAAAGATCATAGAAGGGATAACTCCTTTCTCTATAAAATTCCTAAGCGTACATCCTTCACCAACTAAATGTTGTTGCCCGATATAATTATCAAAAGTGTTGGGCCTGAGGCGTTCTGCTAATGGAGTTAGATTGTTCAATGTTAGGCTAAATTTAAGAAGTAAATTTAGCCATTTCTAATAACTTTTTAGCGGTATTTAAGTTTCTTGAAGTTGCTGATACTTTTAATTTTTTTTCGAAAAAGTTGTTTCCCATTTTTGCTTTACTGTAGTCTCCTGTACTGTAGTAATAGACCACTTTATCTTTAAGGGTATAATACTCACCATCGTATTCATAATTCACTAATCCATCAATGTTTATCTGTGTTGGAATGTCAGATAAAAAGATGAAAAATATCTTTTCTATATGGGGGTAGGGATTATTTTTTATCGCTGATTCAACTTCTTTTGAAGTCAAAATAAGGTTAGGGACTTCAAAACCATAGTGATTTTTTATGCCTTCAAAAATTAGTTTTTGTAAGGCAATAGCATTTGTTTTTTTGTATTCAAATGCAACATTTCCACTTTGAATGTAAGTTTGAACATTGGTAAACCCTAACCCTTCATAAAGAGATTTCAGATCAACCATTTTAATTTTTTTATGGCCACCAACGTTTATTCCTCTCAATATGGAAACGTATCGTGGCATTAATAATATTTTTTCTCAATTAAATAATTGGTCACATAATCTTCCACTCCTTCTTCCAACGTATAGAAAGGTTTGTCGTAACCAATGGATTTAAGTTTATCCATGTTAGCTTCAGTAAAGTACTGGTATTTGTCTCTAATGTCCTCTGGAGTAGGGATGAAGCTTATGTCTGGATCTTTACCCAACGCTTTAAAAGTGTTTGTTACTAAGTCTAAGAAGCTACGTGCTTTACCTGAACCCAAGTTATATAGACCAGAATTTTTCCTGTGATTCAATAGAAATAGACAAACTTCAACGACATCTTTTACATAAACAAAGTCGCGTAATTGCTCACCATCTTTATAGTCTGGATTATGAGAAGCAAATAACTTCATAGCACCAGTTTCTTTTATCTGATTAAAAGCATGAAAAATAACAGAAGCCATTCTCCCTTTATGAAATTCGTTAGGACCATAAACATTAAAAAACTTCAATCCAGCCCAGAAATAAGGTTGTTTTTCTTGAGCTAAAGCCCATTTATCAAAATCGTTTTTAGAATCTCCATAAGGGTTTAGAGGCTTTAATTTACTTACTACTTCATGATTGTCTTCATACCCATACTCTCCTAAACCATAAGTTGCAGCAGAAGATGCATAAACTAATGGTAATCCAAATTCTACACAGATATTCCAAATGTCTTTGGTATAATTAAAATTAAGGTTGTCAAAAATAGATTTATCAAATTCTGTGGTATCGGTTCTCGCTCCAATGTGAAAAACAAATTGAACTAAATGCTCATTTTCTTTTAACCAATCAATAAAAACGGCTCTATCCACTTTGTCAGAATAAGTTTTTCCGTTAAAATTTTCGTTTTTTGCTTCATTAGAAAAGTCATCTACTAAAACAATGTCCTTAAACCCCTCTTGGTTTAGTTTACTAACCAAACAACTTGCTATAAATCCTGCTGCACCTGTTACTATTATCATAACTGTTAATCTATAAATAGTGATTTATTGATTTTTGGAATAATTTCTTTTTCCTGTGCTAAGTTAAACATTTGTGTGATGGCATCTTTCCCTTCAACACCTAAATCAATAGAATATTTGTTGACGTATAAATCAACATGTTGTATCATTACACTTTTATCCATTTCCTGAGCATTCTCTTTCATATAACCCAAAGGAGAATCTGGATTGTTAAAAGCATATTCTATGCTTTTTCTTAGTACTCGATTTACTTTATTAATAGTCTCAACTGGTAATTCTCGTTTGATAATTATCCCACCTAAAGGGATGAGTTTTTCCGTAGTATTTTCCCAATACTCTCCTAAATCGATTATCTTTTTTAATCCATTGCTTTGATATGTAAAGCGATTTTCATGAATGATTAATCCTGCATCAACTTCTCCATTGAGAATGTTGCTTTCAATATCAGAAAACAGCACCTCTACTTTGTTTTCTGCTTCAGGATGCGCAATGCTGAGTAGAAAATTAGCAGTTGTATATTTTCCTGGAATGGCAATTTTTGAAGTTTTCAGGTCTAACGATTTGTCATCTGAATTTCCGACTAAGATTGGTCCACACCCTTTTCCTAAAGCACTCCCAGCATTTAATAAAACGTAATTATCAGTTAGGTAACCATAAGCATGGTAGCTAATTTTAGTAATGTCTAATTCTTGGTTAAAAGCCTTTTTATTTAAGTTTTCAACATCTCCTAAATAAACTTCAAAATCTAACCCTTCTGTATCTATTCTATGATGAACCAAAGCATCAAAAATGAAAGTATCATTAGGACAGGGAGAAAATCCGAGGGTCAATTTTTCAGCCATTTACAGTGAATTAATCAGTTCGAACCCAGTTGAACATAGCTGTTGCACTGCCAATGGAATGTTCCAAATGGCTTTGTTTCGTTTTTCTACCCTGTTGGATATTGTTCTGATTTGAGAACATGTGATTCCTTCCAATAAACAAGCATAAAAAAAAGCTGCACCCTCCATGCTTTCTACTTGAGGACTAAAGAGTTTTCTTATTTTTTGAATGGAGGCATCATCCCCATGGGTAGTGTTAACCGTTATTCCCTTTACATTTTCCAATGCATCAATTGTAGGGTTTTTTAATGCAATGGTATTTTCCATTTCACCGTGATTCAGGATATAGTCCTCATCCTGAATCAAATCCATATCAATTAAGGACAAAAATGACTCGCCATCTTCGGCACCTAATTCTGAGATTCGATCAGAGACGATATGAACGGTTTGTCCTATAGCTAAATTATTCTCAAAACTACCTGCCAACCCCAAATTAATAGAAAGGTCATACAATTTTGAGTTTAGTGTTTTTCCCATCCAGTAAGCAGTACATGTCATACCGATACCAGGAATTAAAACATCTATTTGATGATTGTTGTGAGTGTAACTTTTTAGTTTTTGATTGACCTCTTTTTCAAACCTAAATTGCAACAGCAAAGGCTCAATTTCTAAATAAGTTGCTGATACAATTAAAATATTCATTTATTAATAATATGAAGGTTCTACTTCTTTTTCGATAAAGTTAATCCCATAATTTTCTAATTCGTCTAAAATAGGGTTATAAATTTCTTTTAGAATAGGCACATGAACTCCAGGAGTAGAAATGGTTCCGTTTAAAATCATTTTAACTGAGATAGCAAGAGGTAGTCCAACTGTTTTTGCCATTGCGGTATACTTTTGATCATCGCCTTTAACCACCATAGAAGAATGAAGTTCATTATCCTTCCCATTCATTTTATAGCGGAAGCGGTGCCACATTACAATCATATCTTTGTCGTCATCTTCTAAAGTCCATTTTTGTTCTAAAATATGCTGTAAAATTTGGGCCGGAGTAGCATCCTTCAATCCTATTTTTGTATCTTCAAATATTCCCAGCCAAACAAACTTGTCAAACATTTCAACATCATCTTGCCTAATGTTAAAGTAATGTTTGAATTTTAATTCGACAGAGTCGTTTTGGTTATATGGTAAAAATGAATTGATAAATTGGCGGTTAGTCATGTTTTCAGAACCTTCCATTACATACGTGTCATCGGTAGCACCCATTTTTACAAAGTAGTGCCAAGCCTTACAAAATCCAGGCTTTCTTAACGTTCCTCGGTACATCGTAGGGATATCTTCTAAACCATAAATTTCTCTATATTGTAAAGAATCCCTGTTAGCATAACCCTCAAATTTACCATGATTGTCGATGTCAATGATTTCTGTTCTTCTAAACAACTTGTGATAGGGGATGTACTTGTATTGTTTGTTTTGTATGAATTTACAAGTTCCCTGTCCAGCTAAAACAACATTCCTTGGATTCCAAGTAAATTTATAACCCCAAGGATTGTTGTCGCTTTCTGGGGCAACTAAACCACCAGTAAATGTTTCAAAAGCTTCTAAATCACCACCTTTTTCTCTTATATCGTCAATTACTCTCATAGCAGAGAGATGGTCAATTCCTGGATCCACACCAATCTCATTCATCATTACAATACCAGCAGCTATAGCTTCATTATCCAATGCTTTCATCTCTTCAGAAACATAAGAAGCCGTTGCCATGTGCTTTTTGAATTTGACACAATCTCTTGCAACTGACATGTGCATGCTCGCTGGTAGCATTGAAATAATTAAATCCGCTTCATCAATTAAGCGTTCTCTTTCTTCATCATTGTTTACATCAAAAGCAATTGCTTTGGCATTTTTATGATTATCAGCTGCCTCGGTCGCTAAATCTTTAGATTGATCGGCTATGGTTATAAACCAATTTTCGTTTTCAGCATTAAATAATAAATATTGAATTAGTGAAGACGTTGATCTTCCAGCACCTATTAAGAGTATTTTTTTCATATAAATTGTTGTTCTAACAAGAGGTTCGAATTTCGTTATTTATTTAAGTTTTCCTAACTATTTTTAGCGAATTTTACTAACAAATATTAATGATAAATTAACAGCAAAAATTATGACAAAAAGTATATTGATAAAAGCTGGAGTATTCGGTGTAATTGCAGTTCTCGGAGGAGCTTTTGGTGCTCATGCATTAAAGGAAATTTTAACCTTAGAGCAATTGACAAGTTTTCTGACAGGCGTTCGCTACCAAATGTTACATGCAATTGTCTTATTTTGCTTGTTTTTGTTGATGGCTAGGTTTGAATCGAAGCAATTTAAAATTGCTTCTCATTTAATTTTTTGGGGAGTCATTCTATTTTCTGGCTCTATTTATTTGCTTACGTTGAAAAATATTATGGGATTTGAGGTGTTGAGGTTTGCTGGGCCAATAACTCCAATAGGTGGGCTTTTAATTATTGGGGGGTGGATTTTTATCGTGATTGGAGGAGCAAAACTGAAATTAAATTAATCAAAGTAACCTTTTTGGTACAGTGCTGCTAAATCCATGGTAATGGCGACAGAATAATGAATAGCCACTCCTAACCAAATGGAACGACTTTTTAAACTTAATGCTCCTAAAATAACTCCTGCAAAAACAGCCCCTATTGTTTCAGGCATAGGCTTCTGAAAGTGAATCATCATATAAGGAATCATCATAATCCAGATAGAATAAAAGCCAAATCGTTTCTTAATTCCATGTAACATGAACCCCCTGAAAAAGAACTCTAGTGCAAAAAATTGAGATAAATAAAGGCATTGCCAAATAATAAAATTGGGCCACAGGTTTTCTCCTCTTGGATCATAGAAAGGATATTTATGCTGAAAACTATTTGTTGTACTAACCAACAATATCAATGGAATCATAAATAAAAAGAAAATGATATAGGTTTTGTAATTGCCTAATAAGCCTTTTGGAGATAATCCGTAATCACTCAACCTGTCTTTAAAAATCAGCTTAATAATAAAAATAGGGACGATAAAATAGAATGTAATTAATGTTGCTACCCAATAAGTAAGTTGGAACAACCTGTTGTTTGGAAAATAATCTTGAAGGGAATATAGCCAGTCAGCTAAACCATCTAATTTAATATTTTTTAAGGCTTCAGTTAAGAATTGGAAATTGCCAAAATATTGGATAAATGCCAATGAAAAGGCAACAGCGAATAGAATCAGTAAAACCTTTTTATCTAAACCAGGATGATTTGATTTTTGAGCTTCTACTTCTTTAAAAGTATTGACAAAAACGGTATTCCAGATATTCCGGAACATTAGCTGGTATGGTCGATTGTAACCACCCATTTTCCATCTATTTTCTTCCAATATAAAGTAAAATGGCCATTAGGATTGTCTTCTTCTCTAATCAAGCTCCAGGTGCCCAACATATAGGCAGTATTTCCATTTACTTCTAATTGTAATATTTCAAATTCTAATTTCCCCATGGCAGCTTTATCGGGGTAAGATTTTTTGTAATTATCCAATGTCGTTTGCCAACCGTATTTAATTCCATTTTTACCGATAAACATTAATGAATCTGATCGCCAATAACCTTCCATGAAAGTTTCAACATCGCCATTACTCCAAGCTTCTTCTTGCCTATTCATTACATTTAAAATGGCCTCTTTTTCATCAATACTATTACTACAAGACATCATTAATAATATTAGTGTTGGTAGAATAATTTGTTTCATATCGTAAATAAAAATCCCGTATTTGAATTCAAATACGGGATTAAATGTAATAATTTATTTATGTTATTGTACGATCAGTTTTTTAGTTATTTTCTGATTACCTGACACCACAGTTATCAAATAGAAACCGGGATCAAGTTTTTTATTAAACCTTAATGTTTTATTATAGTTTCCATATTCACCGTTTAGTTGCTGGCTCAAGACTGTTTTTCCAAAAATGTCATTTACCATTAATCCTGCATCACCGTTTAGTCCTTGTAAATTTAAATATACAAATTCACCTTGATTAGGGTTAGGGTATATTTTCATTTCAAAGTTGGAATGAATTTCATCAATTGACTCTACCTCAACATTATCTTCTGGGAAGATACCAAACCTTGCGCTTAAAGAAGGTGGAGAGGTTACAGGGCAATCAGGGCCATAAGCAGTCCATGATCCATCAATAAAAGACCTTACGCTCACATCATAAGTGGTGCTAACGGCCCAACCTCCGAACCATACAAAACGAAGCCTAAAAGAGCAACAACTAACGTAATTAATCTGAGGTCCTCCGCCTTGAGGTATTAATCTAAATTCATATTGTGTAGCATTTGATGCAGTGGTTGATCTTATTTCATCATGTATAGATGAAAGTGTAGAGTTGCAGTAACCAGGGCGAATTTGAACAATTGGAATAGGAGGAGATGTAATTGGGCATGAAGCTCCATAGGCTGTCCAAGTACCTCCAACAAAAGCTCTTACACTAACATCATATGTAGTGTTATAATTCCATCCAAAGAACCAAGCGAAGTTAAACCTAAAAGAGCAGCAACTAACATAGTTTAATGTACCCCCCCCGCCGTGTGGAATTAATTGGAATTCATACTGAGTTGCTCCAGTTACCGCAGAGGCATAAACTTGCTGGTTAACTTGACTCATAATTGTTCCGCAATGACCTGGTCGAATTGTTGGAGGTGTTACACAGTTAGTTATTGTCACAGCCTTAATTCCTGTCCCCCCGTTTCCACAACTGTTATTTGGTGTAACGGTCACATTTCCACTTGTTGTGCCAAAATCAACGGTAATACTTGTAGTTCCTTGTCCAGTTGCTACAATCGCTCCAACAGGAACTGCCCATACATAACTTGTGGCATCCGCTACGGCCGAGATAGAGTAGGGAACTCCTGTTTCATTTTCACATTCAGAAGAAGATCCTGTAATTGTTCCTGCTGCTGCAGGAAGAGGATCAACTGTAATATATCCCACTTTGGTCTCTATATCACTACCACTTGCGTTTGTTGCCGTTAATACAACTTGATAAGTTCCTGATGTATTATATGTTATAGTAGGGTTTTGAGAAGTTGATGATGAAGGGGTACCTCCAGTAAATGTCCAACTCCAAGAAGTTGGAGTATTTGTACTTAAATCAGTGAAAGCTACTGTGTTTCCTTCACATAAAGTAGTTGGTGTTCCACTAAATTCTGCCACTGGAGCTGCGCCACAAGAGGAGTAATTTGTCATAGCGCTAAAGCTACAAACACCTGGACTAGTACTTCTTGAATGAACGTCATTACCACCTGCTAAATCATTGGCTCCTAATACCCTATTGTTTGTATTTGGTGCAATGGCATAATGCATTACTGCTCCTGGACTTATTACGTGTCCTAACTGATGACCATGACCTAACTCATGCAAAGACACAGTCTCAAAATCAAAATCACCTCCTGAAGGAAGTGCTGGACCAAATTCCCAAGATGCTCCATCATCAAAAGCGATGTCTAATTCTTCGACATACCAATTAATAGGAGAGCCACATCCTGACCATCTACTGGTACATCTTCCTAAAACACCAACTGGTAATTCACTTCCTATATCAAATCGTACAACGTTAACATTATCATTAGCTATAGTATTGGTAGTTGTGGTACTCCCTATTGTCCAGTTAACACTAGTTCCACTACATCTCCATGTTTCCAATGATCTTACAAAAGAGGCATTAGCATTTGTATTGGCATCAAATCCAGTAAACATTTGCCAGACATACCCTCCACTTCCATCTCTGTCTATATGCCTTGGTTGGTATGCTTCGGTACCACTTCCTGGATCAAAATGAACATTACTTTCATTGTAAGAAATAGTAAGTGACGAAGGACTTAAACCCGCGCTTCCATTTATTACACGAAAATTACCCGTACCAGCTTGTGTTGTTACTTCTACTATAATTTGAGTGTTTGACCAAGAAACGGTTTCTGTTGTTAGTGCAGCGACAAATCCTGCTCCACCATCATTGGCATCTGCAAATTCAACTGTGCTGCTTCCTTGCGTAGCACCAAAGCCACTTCCATTAATGGTCAACTGTGTCTGAGTTCCTGCAGTTACAGTTCCTGGAGAAAACCCCGAAATAACAGGAGCCATTTTATTTATGACCTTTCCTTTAGTATTAATCGAAAAAGGTTCTACCTCAACATAAGACGTACTTGTAATGTTGGTAATAGAATTGTATAAATTAACATCTATATTATTGAATAAATCAAATACACTTGTGGCCCGTTTGTCGACCATATCATATTTAAGAAAACCCTGAACACTTGCATAAGGTTCATATAAAGGAATGGCTCTAATACTTGTCGTATTCACAGTGTTGCTTTTCAGCATAAATATCCCAATATCATTGACATTCAATTCAAGACTTGGATGAACTTCTTCTCTATGCATCCCAACAGTACCACCTGGGGTGATTACTTCGAGGACAGTGGTAGAAATATTTCCACCTTTAAATACTTTATATACCTCAACTTTATTTGCCGTATATATGTTGTGCTGTTGAACGTCCCAAAAGGACCTTTTACTTATTACTTTTCCTTCTACAATTAGTTGAGATTGATTTACACGACTATTAAAAGAAACTTCTCGTATAGCTTGAGAGAAGGTATAGTTTGAAGTAAATATTAATCCAATGATGATAAAAAATGGTAAAAGTTTTTTCATAATAAAGTCGTTTCGTTAAAGGTAATAATTAGCCCCAATTTTTTAAAATATATTAGACCAACTGTTAAAATATTGTGATGAACAATAGTAAAACGTAAAAATACCCCAAAAGGTTGCTAGTTTTAGCTTAAAAAACTCATAAAGAATAAGACTCCTAAGGAGATAGGTAGGACTACTTAACTGATTAGTGTAGAACTACTTATGAAAAAACCCTTTGGTGGATAGTTTAGATGAATGCTGTTTCACAAATTGGATGCTTTTTTCAATTAATGGATGCATTTCAATATCATTTTGAATAAAGGGAACGGAATTTCTATACGCAGTGATGAAATCACTAATTATAGAAGATGAGTTTAATGGTTTTCTAAACTCCAACCCTTGTGCAGCATTTAGTATTTCTATACCCAGTATTTTTTCTAAATTATCTACCATTCGATAGACTTTTGTAGCAGCGTTTGCCCCCATACTTACATGGTCTTCTTGACCATTAGAAGAGTCAATGGTGTCTATTGAACAAGGAGTTGCTAATTGCTTGTTTTGACTGACTACCGATGCTGCAGCGTATTGGGCAATCATTAAACCACTATTTAGCCCTGGGTTTGCCACTAAAAAGGCAGGTAATCCTCGTTCTCCACCAATTAGTTTATACGTTCTTCTCTCAGAAATACTGCCTAATTCCGCGATGGCTATTCCTAAATAATCTAAAGATATAGCTAAAGGTTGACCATGAAAATTCCCCGCTGAAATGATCTCATCTTCATCTGGAAAAACTGTTGGGTTATCTGTAACAGCATTAATTTCTTTTTCAAATACACTTTGAACATGAGCTATAGCATCTCTACTAGCACCATGAACTTGAGGTGAACACCTAAAAGAATACGGATCTTGAACGTGTGCTTTTTCTTGGGCTATAATTTCACTTCCTTCCAATGCTTTTTGGATGTTTCGAGCAGTTAGGAACTGACCATCATGAGGACGAACTTTGTGCACTAAATCGTTAAATGGAGAAATCCTGCCATCATAAGCATCAATAGAAACAGCAGTAATTAAATCGGCTAATGTGTTTAGTTTTGTTGCTCTCAATAAGGCATGGATTCCATAAGCACTCATAAATTGGGTGCCGTTTAACAGTGCTAATCCTTCTTTTGATTGCAAGTGAATTTCATCCCAACCAAATTGTTTATTGATAGCTGCACCTGTAATCTTTTTTCCTTGGTAGTTGACTTCTCCTAATCCTAATAATGGGAGGGAAAGGTGGGCCAATGGAGCTAAATCTCCTGAAGCACCTAATGAACCTTGTTGGTAAACCACAGGGAAGACATCGTTATTATAAAAATCAACTAACCGTTGTAGGGTAACAAGTTGAACTCCTGAATGCCCATAACTTAACCCTTGAATTTTGAGTAACAACATCAATTTAACAATGTCCTGAGGAACTTCTTCACCCATTCCACAAGCATGTGACATGACCAAATTACGTTGTAAATCCTCTAAATTATCTGCTGATATTTCAGTGTCACACAATGAGCCAAACCCAGTATTGATACCATAGATAGGTTTGTCATTGGTAGACATTTTGTGGTCTAAGTAAGTTCTACACTTGACTACTAAATCTGTTGCTTCTTCTGAAAGTTGGAGTTGTTTGTTATTAGAAACAATATCATTGATAGTTTCTAACGTTAACCAGTTTTTGTTGATCTGATGCGTTCCCATATTTTAATTGTTTTTGCATTGTAGGAACGAATCAATTTATCAATTGTCTAAACGACAATCAATTCACAATGACGATTATTTATTTATTAAAGATACTAATTCTTTTATTGTTAGGCTTTCTTGATCTCCTGTTTCCATATTTTTAACAGTGAGATTTCCTGATTCCATTTCATCACTTCCTACCAAAACAACATATTTAATTCCTTTGTTGTTGGCAAAAGCCATTTGTCTTTTCATTTTAGCAGCTGAAGGGTATATTTCAGAATTGATGCCGGCATCTCTTAATTGAAACAATAAAGGCAAACAATAAGCTTCTTCTTTTTCACCAAAGTTGATGAATAAGACTTCGGTTGAATCTCATTTAAATTCAGGGTATAAATTATTATCTAACAACACATCGTATATACGATCAGCTCCAAAAGAAATACCAACACCAGATACATCTTTTAACCCAAACTTACCGGTTAAATCATCATACCTGCCTCCACCACAAATACTTGGAAAATTATCTACTTTCACTTCTATTATGGTTCCAGTGTAATACCCTAAGCCACGAGCTAATGTTGGGTCAAATTTGATGTTAGCTGTTCTTATTCCTAAGCTTTTTAGTTTCTCAAAGACAAACTCTAATTCTTCAATTCCTTTTTGACCGTTAATAGTATCTGCAATACTCTTCTCGAAAAACTCTAACTGAAGAGTAATAATCTTAAAAGTTTCTTCAAAAGAAAGTTTTTTAAAGCTATCACTTGCCTCTTTCACACCCAGTAACTGTAAAAGCTTCTCTCCAGATTTCTCATCAAACCCTAAGTTGTATAACTCTTTAATTACACCATCACTTCCGATCTTATCATATTTATCAATCGCTACAACAATTTGTTCGAATTTATCTTGTTCTCCAACAGACTCAATAATTCCTTGCAGTATTTTCCTATTGTTAATAGAAACGGTATAATCTAATTTTCCTCGAAACAGTTCAGTAAAAACATCATCGATAATCTTAATTAAATCTACTTCGTTGAGTAAAGAATTTGAACCAATAATATCTGCATCACATTGATAAAATTCTCGATAACGACCTTTTTGTGGCCTGTCTGCTCTCCAAACAGGTTGTATTTGATATCTCCTGAATGGAAAAGTAATGTCATTTTGATTTTGCACTACGTAACGTGCAAAAGGAACAGTTAAGTCATACCTTAGGGCTTTTTCAGCGATTGACCTCGTTAACCCATTTGAGTTCTTATCCGCTAATGCTTTTTCATCAGCTTTGGAAAGGTAATCTCCACTGTTTAAGATTTTAAATATGAGTTGGTCACTTTCATCACCACCAGTTCCAATTAAAGTATTAAGATTTTCCATGGCAGGCGTTTCTATCTGCTGGAAACCATATCTTTTGTACACCTTTTTAATGGTATCAAAAATGTAATTTCTTCTCGCCATCTCTATGGGAGAAAAATCTCTTGTGCCTTTTGGTATACTTGGTTTGCTACTCATTTATTTAAAATCTGCCGCTAAATTAATAATCTAATAATTGATTGCAATGGAAACCTTTTAATATATTAGTCGTTAAATTTATTAACCTAAAACTAATCAATCTAATGCTAAAAATGACAAGGCTTTTCTTAATTCTTGCATCTATTTTATTGAGCCTTAGTGTATTTAGTCAGGAAGGAACTCCCTTAATTACCAACTTTACATTCGGAGAAACAAGCATTGATAATGAGTCTTGGGCCATGGCTCAGGATGAAGAGGGGCATATGATGTTTGCCAATAGACGAGGAATTGTTTCATTTGACGGAATTAAATGGAATACCATTCTTACTCCAAGTGCTCCACTAAGCCTATTTTTTGATGACAATTCCAATCAAATTTTTGTTGGATGCAAGAATAATATAGGGTTTTTAATAAAGGGAGCTGATGGAGTATACAAATATGCTTCTTTGGTTGCTGGTAAAAGAAACGTAGGAGATATAGAATCCATTGCCGAATTAAACGGAGACATTTATTTTTATAGCTCTAATTACATTACCCGGTTTAGTTTAAAGACAAAAAAAATTAAACAATGGCCAGCTCAAGCTGGAGAACCTTATACGGGATTTTTTATCAATAAGGCAGATGTTTACGTTAACGTAAGTCAGCTTGGGTTACATAAGTTAAAAGAGAATTTGAAGGTGCCTGTAAAAGGTGGAGATCAATTATTTGATGTCAATATCTTATTCTATTTTAATTATTCTAAATCTCAAGTACTTATTGGAACGAGCTCAGATTCACTGTATTTATTTAGTGGATCTAAACTACACCCTTACCAATATGAATCTAATGGTTACATTAAGGAAAGCATTTTAGCTGGAGGAATAAACATTGATGCCTCTAATTTTGTGATTTCTACAGTTACTGGAGGGTGTCTGGTGATTGATAAAGAAACTAAAAAAACGACCTATACCTTAAATTATCAAACGGGATTACCAGATGATGAAATATATTCTATGGGGATTGATAGAAATAAAGGGTTATGGTTACTACATGAATATGGAATGAGCAGGGTAGATTTAAAGTTACCTATTCGAAACGTCAATCACTATCCTGGATTGGAGGGGAACTTAACCTCAATTATAGACGTTGATTCTACTATTTATGTTTCTACAAGCGAGGGAGTTTATTACTTGACTGAAGTTCAGAATTATGAAGAGATAGAGGTACTCGTAAAATTAAATGAGGTTAAAAGAGATAAAGAAGAAGGCGGAGAACCTAAGAAAAAGAAAAAATCATTTTTTGGATTAAAAAAAGGGGAGGACAAAAAAATTGAGGAAGAGGAAGAAAAGAAAGAAAAAGTCTGGAATAAAATTTTTAAGAGAAGGAAGAAGAAAAAGAAAAAATCAAAGTATATAGAGGAAGAGGAACCTGAAGAAGTGGTTGAAGAGGAACCCGAAGTTCAAGAAGTAATTGAAGAACCCGAAGAAGAAACAACAAAAAGAACTCAACCTGTTAAAACAGCGTCAAAGTATGAATCTAAAAAAGTATATGCACTTCAATCGATTAGTCATAAGTACAATAAAATAGAAGGGATAGAAGGGAAAGCAAAACAGCTCTTACATTACAAAAATAGTTTATTGGTTGCTGCAAATACTGGCTTATACCAGGTTAAAGATTATGCATCTTCTCAAATAATTGCAGACAAATACATTAACTTTATATACGAATCTAAAATAAACCCGAATAAATTCTATGTTGGAACTACAGAAGGATTACTTGTTATAGAAAACCGAAATAATGAATGGGTTATAGAAGATAAGTTAGCTGATTTCAAAGAGAATGTTTATTCAATTTTAGAGTTGGATAAAAGTAATTTATGGGTAGGGTGTGAGAATGTAGCTTACAATATATTGTTTGATAATGCGGGCTATCCCGTTAACATTAAACCATATACCTTTAAAACAGATTTTACAGAAAGAATATTGGTAAGAAGTATTTTTAATATTCCTTATTTTTTCCTTTCAACAGGTTTGTATAGCTACAATGAGAAAAAGGATTCTATACTTTATAAGAAGGAAATAAACGAAGGTTTTACTGGACAATCAAAGTATATTTTTTCTCAAAAAGACATCACTTGGGTGTTTAATAAATCTAAGTGGGTGAGTTGGCATGAACGTTCTCAATATGCCAATTTGCCAGAAGAGTTTTTAGAATTATTTGATGATGTTAGTAACATATATGTTGATTCTAAAAGCAATATCTGGATTATTGATAACAATAATTCAATATATAAGATCTTGAACATCAGAAAGGATTATGATGAAATATTTGATATATACTTAAATTTTATTGTCGGAAAAGATGGGAATCTGCTTCCTATGGAAGATCTTGAATTAGATGCTGATCACAATTCGTTGAGGTTTAATATTTCAGCTCCTTATTTTGTGAAATCCAATGCGATTAATTTTCAGTATTACATTGAAGGCTTAAGGAGTGAATGGTCAGAATGGAGTCAAAACCATTACATAGACTTGCCTTATTTGCCAGATGGAGATTTTGTTTTACACATCAAAGCAAAAAACATTTTAGGAAAGGAAACTACAGTAAAAACATTTAACTTTTCTATTGATGCTCCTTATTATAAAAAGTGGTGGTTTTACCTATTATGTGCAATTGGGCTATTTGGTATTATATGGTTCATTATAAGGTTAAGAGAAAAACAACTGAAAAGAAAGCAGAAAATGCTGGAAGATAAGATTGAAGTAAGAACGAAACAATTGAAAAAAGAGAAAGGGAAAACAGAAGAATTGCTGCTTAATATTTTGCCTAAAGAAACAGCAGAAGAGCTTAAAAAACATGGTAAAGCTAAAGCAAGACATTATGATTATGCTTCAGTAATGTTTACCGATTTTAAAGGGTTCACTTTCTTAGCTGAAAAATTGACCTCTGCTGATTTGGTTAAAGAAATTGACTATTGTTTCTCTCATTTTGACGACATTGTTGAGAAATATCATGTAGAGAAAATTAAAACCATTGGAGATGCTTATATGTGTGCTTCTGGTATTCCAGTAGAAGATTCTAATAACCCTATATTGATCACTTTAGCAGGATTGGAAATAGCTCAATTTATGGAAGCACATATTGCTGATAGAAAGAAAAACAACTTGCCTTATTTTGAGTTAAGGATAGGAATTCATACTGGTGATTTGATAGCAGGAGTAGTGGGGAAGAAAAAGTTTGCCTATGATGTTTGGGGCGATACGGTAAATACTGCCGCTCGTTTGGAGAGTAGTGGTCAAGCGGGAATGGTAAACGTATCAGAAGTAACTTATAAAGTAATAAAGGATTATTTTGATTGCGAGCATAGAGGAGATGTTGAAGCGAAAAATAAAGGGAAGATAGCAATGTACTTTGTCAAAGGCATTAATAAAAAGTATGCAGAAGATAAGGACGGTAAGGTTCCTAATGCTGCATTTAGGAAACGAATTAATTTGTGATGGTAGATTTTAAAGGAGCTAAGAAATACATTATTGAGCGATTGGAGACTGAATTAAGTCCCAATCTATATTACCATGGGATTCACCATACCATGGATGTTTATGAAGTATCCATTAAAATAGCTGAATTAGAAGATGTTCCTCAAGAAGAAAAATTGATTATCAATACTGCTGCATTGTATCATGATGCAGGGTTCATCTTTCGGTACGAACACAATGAAGAGTTAGCAGTTAAAATGATAGAAGAAGTGTTGCCTAAATTCGGATACAATGAGAAACAAATTAAAACAATAGGAGATGTTATTTTAACCACGAGAATAAAAGCGAGACCAATCTCATTACTTGAGAAAATAATGAGTGATGCCGATTACGATTATTTAGGAAGAAGCGATGTAGGTGAAATTGCACAGACATTGCATAAGGAACTTGGTGAATATGGTTTTCATCTTTCAGAGGAAGATTGGAATGGGCTTCAAATTAAGTTTTTAAAAAAACATGAATACCATACTCCCTCTTCTTTACAATTAAGGCGACCAAGCAAATTAGAATATTATCACTATCTAAAAAGCCTGAAGTAAACTTCAGGCTTTTTTAATTTATCTATAAAGAGGACTATTTATTCAAATATGGTAAATGTTCCCTTGTGAATCGTGTTGTCAGAATTGTTTAATTCAAGCAAGTAGAAGTATGTTCCATCCGCATTGCCATCTCCATTCCAGTTGTTTTGATAACCATTAACTTCGTATAAGTTTTGCCCCCAACGGTTATAGATTACTAAACGGTTGTTCGGGAAATGTTCTAAATTTTCAAAAACTAAGAAGTCATTCATACCATCACCGTTAGGTGTAATAACGTTTGGAACGATAACAGCACAAGCAACTACCTCAATATCAACTGTTCCAATTTCTTGATTCCCACATAAATCAGTAACTACCAAATTTAACGTAAGCATAGCAGGATCATCGGTTGGATACATGAAAGGATTCCCACTAAATGAATTTATTCCGTCAGACCAATTGTATGAATAGTTTAGTCTACCATCATTGACAATTGCAGAGACTTCCATTGGGATACCAACACAGACCCAATCCACAGGAGGGATTGTTACCGTCATTGGTGTATAATCTGCATTGACCTCAACAGTATCAAACATGGTTACGGTATTACAGACATCAACCATAGAAACAACATAGCTTGTTGTGACAAGTGGGTTTACTGTTATTGTTGAATCATTGATTCCTCCAGGGTTCCACTGATAAGTATAGCCTGGTTGTCCACCACCACCAACAGCTGTTATTGTGACTTGATCTCCAGGACATATTAAGGTGTCGTTTGGTACTGTTAACGTAAGTGGAGGGATAGTCAATGTGAGAATGACGGTATCGGTTAAGGTTATCAAATTACAACTATCCGTTATATTGACATAAAATGTATCTGTTTGTAATCCTTGAACATTAATTGTTGAGCCGTTTCCTATAGGGTTCCCCTGAGAATCTGTCCATGAATACGTAAATGGAGGAGCTGCACCAGAAGCCGAAGCAGTAATAGGAAGTGTAGATAATGGACAAAGCAAAGTCGTGTCAGGTGCAAAGGTCTGCATATCTGGTAAATCTAAGATATATATGACACCGACTGATATGGTGGTATCTCCACAAGCATTAATTGTAAAAACGGTAATGACAATGGTATCTTGTCCTTCAGCTAAAGCATCTAAAATAGGTGTAATGGTTAAACTTGTTGTGTCAAATCCTGGTTGAAAAGTTACACTATCGATTAAGAAATTATAATCTGTTCCATTTATAGCATTACCACCAATATTAAATTGAACGGTATACTGACCAGCTGTATCTGGTCTGGTGAAGTTTAAAACAGCACCAGCGCACCCTTCAATGATAGTAGAATCTCCAGTTACCGTAGTTACATCTATTTGTACTGGCTCATCAGAACTAAAACTGGCAGCTTCTAAAAATACACCTGTATCGAGCCAATCATCTTGGCAATCTGCTATTGCTAATTTAAAGTGGTAGGTTCCTCCACACTGAACACCATAAGATGCACTTATCACAGTTGTAAACCCATTAAATTCATGACTTTGTTCACTGGTATTGCTAATGTAATACTGAGGGTTCATAGTTGGTGGAGTTTGAGCAGGGTCATTGTATATGGTGCTAATGGTTATTGGCATTGAAGTGCCAGGAACCTGTGCAATATTTACAGCACCATTTGGGAATGCTCCGGGTGAAGCATATGGTCCAACTATTCCAGGACCACTAATAAAAAAGGCAAAAATATCGTTAAAGGGGGAATTAATATATGTAGGGTACTCTTCAGAAGCAAAAACAAAATTAAATTTAACAGAATCTCCTACAGGTGTAAAATCAAATTCAAGGAAAGCACCATCTGCAGAAGATGTAATACCAGGAATTACAGATTGAGCAATGGTCACTAAGTCAGGATCTCCAGGCCCCCCATATTGTCCTTGATCAGGTTGGTTTCCTCCAGGAGGAATATCGTTTACATCTCCAGAAGAAAGTACAATACCAGAGTCAATTCCTAAAGCAGGAGTTCCATTTAACCCTCCATAGAAAAAACCTATTTGAGCACCTTGTCCCGCAAAAGTTATATTAGAAGCGGTTACACCACTTCCCAATAGTACATTATTTACTAAAAAAGTAGGAGTGTTGTACGGAGCTACATTACTTACAGTTACCTGAGCTTGAGAGCTTAAGAAGATTGCACAAAGGGATAGAAGTAGAGATAATTTTTTCATTTTTCAGTGTTTAAATATTGCTTAACCTTTGGTTAAGACTCATTTTACGCTTTAATGGTTGCGTGAAAATATAAAAAATTTGTTAAATTTTTGACAAAAAATATTAGATTAGAGAAAAGCTAACTAACTTTTAACGAGCTTTTTATACTTAAATCTTGTAGGTTCGTTCCCTAATCGTTTTCTTCTATTTTCTTCATAATCAGAATAAGATCCTTCAAAGAAAACTACTTCAGAATTTCCTTCAAATGCTAAGATGTGTGTACAAATTCTATCCAAAAACCACCTGTCGTGAGAAATGACAACTGCACAGCCAGCAAAGTGTTCTAAGCCTTCTTCTAAGGCTCTGATGGCATTTACATCTAAATCGTTAGTAGGCTCATCTAACAGTAAAACATTGGCTTCTTGCTTAATGGCCATCGCTAAGTGTAACCGGTTCCTTTCTCCACCAGATAGGATTCCTACTTTTTTATTTTGATCCGAACCTTGAAAATTAAATCGCGATAAATAAGCTCTTGAATTAATTGTTCTTCCCCCAAATTCCATCATTTCTGTTCCTCCAGAAAACACTTCAAAAATGGTTTTATCTGCGATTAAGTCTTCATGAGATTGATCAACATATCCTAATTTTACTGTTTCACCAACCTTAAAGCTTCCCTGGTCTGGAGTTTCTTCTCCCATGATCATTCTGAACAATGTTGTTTTACCGGCACCATTTGGACCGATAATTCCGACAATCCCTGCAGGGGGTAATTTAAATGTCAAATTTTCATATAACAGCTTATCGTCATATCCTTTAGAAATATTTTCTACATC
Source organism: Flavobacteriales bacterium (assembly GCA_029262875.1). Taxonomy (GTDB): domain Bacteria; phylum Bacteroidota; class Bacteroidia; order Flavobacteriales_E; family Vicingaceae. The sequence goes on along the minus strand of JAJCYO010000077.1, from coordinate 12,004 downwards.
TAAGACTTCATTTCCTAAACGAGGCCCATTAGGAATAAACAACTCCAATTTTGCTTCTTTTTCATTGGCACTTTCACTTAACAATTTGTCGTAATTTGCTAAACGAGCCTTTGATTTTGTACGTTTTCCTTTAGCATTCATTTGGCTCCATTCTAACTCACGTTGTAATGTTTTTCTACGTTTGCTTTCGGTTTTTTCTTCTTGAGCCAATCGTTTCGATTTTTGATCTAACCAAGAAGAATAATTTCCTTCCCATGGTATACCATGTCCTCGGTCTAATTCCAAAATCCAACCGGCAACATTATCCAAGAAATATCGATCGTGGGTAATTGCTATTACTGTTCCTTTATATTGTTGTAAATGTTGTTCTAACCAGTAAACGGATTCTGTGTCTAAGTGATTGGTAGGTTCATCTAATAATAAGATGTCAGGATTTTTTAATAATAACCTGCATAATGCAACTCTTCTTAATTCCCCTCCTGAGAGGTTCTTAATTAATGCATCTTCTGGAGGGCAATTTAAAGCGTCCATGGCACGTGACAATTTTGTATCCAGCTCCCAAGCATCAAGTGCATCAATCTGATCCTGTAATTCAGCTTGACGCTTCATCACTTCTTCCATTTTATCTGGATTGTCTAAAACCTCTTGGTCTCCAAAACTATTGTTTACAGCTTCGTATTCTGCTAAAACATCTATGGTTTCTTGAGCACCTTCCTGTACAATTTCTTTGACGGTTTTTGTTTCATCCAACTTAGGTTCTTGTTCCAAATAACCTATAGAATAACCTTGAGAGAAGGTGACATCACCTTGATACTTTTCTTCAACACCAGCAATAATTTTCATCACAGTTGACTTACCAGAACCATTCAATCCAATGATTCCAATTTTAGCTCCATAGAAGAAAGAAAGGTAAATGTCTTTCAAAATTACTTGTCCATTAGGCAATGTTTTGCCCACTTTATTCATTGAAAAAATTACTTTTTTGTCGTCACTCATAGTTGTAAGGTTATTTTACAACAAATATCGAAATTTTATTCAGCGTATTCTTATTTTTGAGGTTCATTTGAATAAAAAAATGAAAAATTACCTATCCCTCATAAAATTTAGCCATACCATTTTTGCTCTACCATTTGCGCTAATTGGTTTCTTTTTGGCATTAACAAAGGGATCTTCAATTTTTCTTGAAACTTCATCTGTTGGAGATTGGGTCTCATCTATTACTCCAGGATGGCATTCCACTATTTTTCCAGGCAGTTTTATGGTGGTGAAATTGGTACTTGTTGTTTTATGTATGGTATTTGCTCGAAGTGCGGCTATGGCGTTTAATCGATTTATTGACAGAAAAATAGATTTGGCTAATCCCCGAACTGCTGAGGTAAGGGAAATTCCAAATGGTACAATATCATCTCAGTCGGCCCTGATTTTCGTGATAGTAAACTGTGTCTTGTTTATTATAACTACCTACTTTATTAATCCGCTTTGTTTTTATTTATCTCCGGTTGCGTTAGCCGTTGTTTTGGGCTACAGTTTAACCAAACGTTTTACAGCTCTTTGTCATTTGGTATTGGGCTTAGGCTTGTCATTAGCTCCAATTGGAGCTTATTTAGCCGTAACGGGCCAGTTTGATTGGTTACCCTTATTCTTTTCTTTTTCAGTATTGTTCTGGGTAAGTGGTTTTGATATCATTTATGCTTTACAAGATGAAGAATTTGATAAGGAGCAAAAATTACATTCGATACCAGTTTTATTGGGAAAGAAGAATGCATTAATGCTATCTAATTTTCTACACTTTATTACAGCAATGTTTATACTATATGCTGGTTATTATGCAGAATTAGGACTATTTTATTGGATTGGAAGTGGGTTGTTTATTGGTTTGTTATCCTATCAACACTTTTTAGTGAAACCTAACGATTTGAGCAAAGTCAATTTAGCATTTTTCACCACTAATGGTATTGCGAGTGTATTGTTTGCAATATTTGTTTTACTTGATTTATACATAATCCTTTAAGAATAGCGTTATCATTAAATGAAGATCAAGTCACTATTTATCAAAATAAAAAAACTCTTTTTTAACAAATGGACGATTGGTGCAACATTATTGTTAATAGGTTTTATTATTTTTTCTAATTGGATAATTATCCATTCAGCTAAAGAGAATGTTTATGATGTTGTATCTAATACTCCTAAAGATAATAATGTAGCTTTACTATTAGGGACAAGTAGATATACAACAAGAGGAACAACTAATTTATATTTTAAGTATAGGATTGATGCCGCAGCTAAGTTGTATCATACTGGCAAAATCAAACACATCATTGTAAGTGGTGATAATAGTCTAAAAGAATACAATGAGCCCAAACAAATGCTACAAGCATTGATAGAAAAAGGCGTTCCAGAAAATGCTATTACACTCGATTTTGCAGGATTTAGAACCTTAGATTCTGTGGTAAGGTGTAAAAAAGTATTTGGACAAAGTAAGTTTATTATTGTTTCACAACGGTTTCATGTTGAGCGTGCATTATTTATTGCTGCAAAGTATGAAATAGATGCTGTGGGGTTTGCTGCAAAAGATCCACCAGAAAAGTACTCATTAAAAACTCGAGTTCGAGAATATTTTGCGAAAACGAAAGCAGTAATTGACCTCTATATTATACATAAAAAACCTAAATTCTTAGGTAAAAAAGAGATAATCAACATTTAATTTATCGAGTATTATTAATTTTTGATAGTAGGATTTTTTTGGAATCCAAGTTGATATTGTTAGCTTTGAAATGGACTCTCTTCTATTTTATGAAAATACTTTGCTTATATCTTTTGCTCTTTTTAATTCCAGAAATAGCTGTATCTCAGTTAGAAATAGAGCAAAAATTATCTGATATTGATATTCCTGAGTTAAGAAGCCATATTTATAAAGGATTACCTGATTTTTATAGAATTGGAAAATATGAAAGGATGACCTATCGATATGCTGATGGTCAGGCAATGGCGATTTCAAATATTGTTTCTGAGGGGCAAACATATCGAGACTGGGAAGAATTCGAAAATTACTTGAATAAGATACTTGAAAAAGTTATGCCAGAGGAATTAAAGAAAGATAAAGGCGTTCATGCTTATCTTGTTCGGGATGGGAGTTATAACGCGTTTATGACAGGTTCTGGATATACTTTCTTTAATATTGGTTTATTTGGGTATGTTCATGATGAAGCCACTATTGCTGCTATTATGGCTCATGAATTGGCACATTATTATAAACGGCATTCATTGCACTTATTTGTTCAACAAGAAAAAGGTAGATTTAATATTGAACTTTTTAATATTGGGAAAAAAAGAAAACGACAATTTTCTATTGAAATGGAGGTAGAATCTGACTCATTGGCTTTGGAATGGCTGTATCAATCTGGATATGATGTTAAGGGACTGTTGAGTTCATATAGAATAATGGAAAGATTGGAAAAAAAGCAGGTTCGTCAATCAAAATATAAAGATGAAATTGAGAGTACAACTCACCCTCTTTCTAAGGAGAGACTTGAAAATTTTACCCAATTCTTTCGAAAACACAGTAAAGAGTCTGGTAGTTTATTTTTGATTGGAAAGGAGCAATTTAAAAAATTTAAAGAAAAAAGTAAACCAGAAATCTTAAAGGCTCACTTATTCAACTTTGAGTTTAATGAATGTCTTGAGAAAGCTTTTAAGTTCCATCTTATAGATCCAGATAATTCGATTTATGTTTATTATTTAATGGAATCAATTAGAAGAAAATGTTACATAAATTCAGATTCATGGGAAGAAAATTTTTATACGTCAAGGTATTTTGTTGATTATATGACGAAAAAACCTAAACCAAAAATGGAATCTAACTTATTTGAAAAATTTGATTTAGATATTTTCGCTATGGGGCCGAAGGATCTTAATGAAGTAAATGCGAAATTCTATTGGAAGGATACTCCTAAGTTTGTTACAAATGAACAAGCCTTTGATTTTTACTCTAAACTTGGAGAGGTTTTGAAATGTAAGGAATGTGATTTATCTAATGCATTAAGTCGAATAAATAATAAAGAAGCCAAAAATAAATTACTTAAAAAATATATAGAGCATGAGAATATTGAATTCAGACAGTTCGCTATTGATCTAATGAACGATAGTGTTCAAAAGAAGTTGAGCAATAATAAACTTTTAGTTTATAATGATTTAAAAGGATATATAAAACAAGGAAGTGAAAAGATTCCAATAAGGTTCCATGGTTTGAGTGACACAACTGCCCTGTTGCAATTATTTGATAGTGTTATAACAAGTTTTCCTACAAGAAAATCGATGTATTTTACTAATTTGAAATACTCAGATTTGGAAAAATTTACTCTTCTTAAAGAGTTGGAATTATTTTCTTTTTATACGACAATAACGAAAGGGAGTAAAACAAAACTGCATATACTTGACCCCCGATATATTAGAATTTTTTACGAGTATGATGTTAATGAGATAGAATTTATTAATTATCTCTATGTGGAGAGTAGAAAAGGAGAAGGGAAAATTGAAGAGTATATGGAAGCAATGAATATGAATTATTCAGATTTATTAAAACAGACTAAAAGAACTAGATTTCTTGAGGTTTATATTTCTAGTTTAAGAGAGGTAGAAAATGGTGTGATGAAGACGAGGTATTATGGTGGTGAGGTCTCATTGAAATATAGATCGGTATTATTTGATCAATTAAATTTCGAACTAAAAAATAAGATTCACCTAAAAGATAAGAAGTTTAGGTAATATTATCCATCTAATTTTTGTTTGTAAAAACCTAAATTCTTAGGTAAAAAAGAAATAATCAACATTTAATTTAAAATTATTCTATCTGTGAATCAGTCAGTTATGAATTACCTTAGTACTATGTATTGCATAATACAATTTAAAACCTATATCTTTGTATTGTAATTTAATATGTAATGCAAGTATGAAGATAGAAAATACAAAAGCACAGATGAGAAAAGGAGTATTAGAATATTGTATTCTATCCATCTTAAAAAGCGGAGAAGCTTACCCTTCAGAAATAATAGAGAAACTAAAAGCAGGAAAGCTCATTGTGGTAGAGGGAACACTTTATCCTTTGTTAACTAGACTAAAAAATGCCGGTTTACTTTCTTACAGATGGGAAGAGTCAAAATCTGGTCCACCAAGAAAGTACTATCAATTAACCAAAATAGGAGAGGAGTTTTTAAAGGAGCTAGAAACCACTTGGGACGATTTGGTGAAAGCAGTGAAACTAACAAGAAAAGCAAAATAATTAGAATAATATAATCTATATATAATGAATCAAACAGTAACAGTAAATATTAGCGGAATAGTTTTTCATATAGAAGTTGATGCTTATGAAGAATTAAAAAAATATTTAAATAAGATTAAAAGTTATTTCAAAAATTCTGAGGGATGTGATGAAATAATGACAGATATTGAGGCAAGAATTGCAGAATTGTTTAGTGAAAAGATTACTTCAGACAATCAGGTAATTAATTCGAATGATGTTGAAGAGGTAGTGGGTATAATGGGGAAACCTGAGCAATACTTGGATGAAGATGAAGAGGAACAACAACAAAAAGAACAGAACTCTTCTAATCAGAAAAGAAAACCTTATAGAACTGCGAAGAAACTATTTAGAGATCCAGATGAGCGAATGATTGGTGGAGTTGCATCGGGTATAGCTGCTTACTTTGGTATTAATCCAATATGGGTTCGTTTAGGTTTTGCACTTACAGTAAGTTTTGGTTTTGTGACTTACTTTATTTTATGGGCAATTATTCCTGAAGCTAAAACAGCTTCAGATAAACTTCAAATGAAAGGAGATGATGTGAATATTGATAACATTGGGAAAACATTTAAAGATGAAGCGACTAAAATTAGTGATGATTTAAAAAAAAATGGTCAACAGTATGGTAAGAAGGCAGAATCTATATTAGAGGGCTTTTTTAGCTTTTTATTACAGATATTCAATGGAATTTTTAAAGTATTAGGGAAAGTTTTTGGAGTCCTATTTATTATTGTAGGAACGTTTTGGTTAGTGGGATTAGTAGGGATGTTGATAGGTTCTGAAACAATTTTTTCAATTACTTCTGATGGTATATTCTCTATAGAATCGAGTGATTTCTTTAACCTAATATTTGTTTCAGAAAATCAATTCCACATGGCAATGGTTGGAATTATGTTAGCTGTAGGAATACCCATTATTACCTTATTATATGCTGGAGTAAGATTGTTGTTTAAGATAAAAACGCACTATAGCATTGGTCTTGGATTGTTTATATTTTGGATTATTGGAGTGGCTATGTGTGGAATGATTGGTATAAGAATGGCTACTGAATTGACACAGGATGAATCTGTAAACGATGTTGAAGTGATTAGTGATGAAATAGATGATTTTTACATTAGTGCAAATACGGATGAGAATCCTGGAGAAGGGATTTTAGAAGACCGATATTCGATTATATCGTTAGATGAAGACTCTATTTATATCAATGACATTAAATTGAACATCTATAAAAGCAAAACAGATAGTATGGAGCTTAAAGTGATTAAGAGTTCCAGTGGGAAATCAAGAAAAGATGCTACCAATAACGCAAAAATGATTTCTTATGGTTATGCCATTAATGATAGCTCAATTTTCTTAAATAATTTTTTAGCAACGATAAAAGAAAATAAAATTAGAGGGCAACAGGTAAGGATGAAATTATATTTACCAGTTGGAAAGTCTATTTACTTGGATAGATCATTAAAACGAATTCTTTATGGGATAGAAAATGTGACAAATACATGGGATTATGATATGTTAGAGGAGAAATGGGTGATGCTTGAAGATGGATTAACCTGTTTAGATTGTGATGATATTGATGGTGTTACCACCTCAGAATTAGATTCAATAAGATTATATGAACCAATCATTGAAGAAGAATAGACAGTAGTATATGTGATGAGTGGTTTCCAATTATCACTTTATGCTACCACTAATGTAAAAGACATAAAAGGCAAGGCAATAGATAAGTAGTTTTATAGTTAGTTAGTAAATACCTCCATAAACAACCTACCTGTTTAGTTAGTGCAAAAAGCCCCTCATGATTGAGGGGCTTTTCTTTTTAACTATTCGCTCGGTAAATAATTAATATTCTCTTTCTTTTTAAAATCTCCATTTTTCCATGCCTTGATAAACTTGCTCCAAGCAATAGGGTCTAATAATCGATTCGGAGGAAAACCTTCTCCTTGGTATAATCTAGTGTACCTGTTTTGAAGTTCATATTTGTAAGTGGTACTTCCATCCATAGGAACTCCACTTGCAGCAGCCATTAAAGCTTGTCGACTTAGGTTCTTTTTTGCCCTTTCTGCACCATTGTCAGGAATATCTTCATGCATAAAAGCATATTTAAATTGTTCTCTGGTAGGCCATGGAAATACAGAAAATTCTTTAAGTTGGATGGTATCCTTTAGCATAACATGAATAATGGAAAAAGAGTTATTTTTTAATGAATCAGGTAAAATAAATTGATTCCGATGATACCCAACACTAGAGAATTCAATAGTATCTCCTTCTTCCGCAACTAAGGAGAAGAAGCCATAATAATCACTTATTGTCCCAATACGTGTATTTTTAACAGTTACATGAACAAATGGCATAGTTCTTAAACTATCCCCTTCCACAATTGCACCTGTAATTTGCACTACTTTTTCAGCAGTGTCGTTTTGAGCAAAACTCATGCAGGAAGTACCTAATAAAAAAATGAATAGAATCTTTCTCATATGTAAACAAAATTATTAAAAAGATTTAGCAGAAATCATTTCTTGCTATATGTAATGTTAAAAAATAATAATTTATTACAAAATGATAGATATCATAAACAACAAATTACCATAAACTTTGTTAGTTTCGTATTAGCGATGGGAATAGTAGCAAAGCAAAGTATATATAATTCAATAGCGTCTTATTTAGGAATAATAATAGGAGCTGTAAATACTATATTACTGTTTCCTAATGTATTCTCAGCGGATGAATTTGGTTTAACCCGAGTATTAGGAGCCGCTTCGCTTTTAATTGCTTCTTTTGGTTCTTTTGGCACGCCAAACGTCAGTTTAAAATTCTTTCCATTTTTTAGAGATAAGGAAAAAAAACACAATGGATTTTTGTTTTTTATCTTGAGTGTCCCATTAATAGGGTATGCCATTTTAATGGGAGTATCCTATCTTTTTAAAGATAACATTGTAGGGTATTATGCTGATACGTCTACGCTTTTCGGAGATTATTACAATTACATCGCATTGTTAACCATATACTTAGTTTATTTTAATGTTTTTGATGCCTATCTGCGATCACTATATAAAACAGTGCTTTTTACTTTTTTGCAAAATGTAGTACTAAGAGTTTTATGGATGGCACTAATTGTCATGTACTATTTTGATTATTTAAATTTCGATCAATTTATATTTTATTATGTAAACGTCTATGCACTTCTGTTGCTGATAGAAATACTTTATGTTGCTTACCTTAAAGAATTATTTATTCTTCCACAATTTAAGAAGTTCGATAAGAAAATGGTACGGAACATTGCTGTTTTTGCTGTTTTTGTGGTGTTGGGAGCAAGTTCTGGAATGGTCTCAGGAACTATAGATTCTTTAATGATTGGAGCTTTAACTGACAATGGATTAGCGGATGTAGGTTATTATTCGATTGCCATGTACATTGGTATAATGATAATGGTTCCTTATGGTTCGATAATACGAATAGCTACTCCAATAATATCAGAGGCATGGAAAGAAAATGACACTAAAAAAATTGATAAAATATATAAACAGACATCTACTAATTTAATGCTAATCGGCTCATTATTATTTTTAGGTGTATGGTTAAATGCTGACAATATATTTAAACTTCTACCAGAAGAATATGGCGTTGCTAAATACGTATTATTGTTTATATGTATTGCCAAACTTTATGATGTTTCCACTGGGGTCAATGCCACCATTATTCAGTTTTCTCAATTTTTCAAATTAATGCTTTATTTTAATGTGTTGTTAATACTACTTTTAATAGGTACTAACTTCTTGTTAATTCCAAAATACGGCATTGAAGGGGCTGCTTTAGCAACCTTAATCTCTATTGTTATTGTAAATACCATACGCCTAATCATTATAAAAGTAAAGATGGGAATTCTCCCATTTACGATGAAATCAATTTATATACCAATTATAGGGGCAATAACTTATGCTGCTGTCTATTTTGTGCCTCCTTTTGAATCATTTATTGTAGACCTAATTATTAGGTCAGTTATTATAACAGTTATCTTTATCCCTCCAATGTACTTTCTAAAAGTGTCTAATGAATTTAATGGATTAATCGATAAAACCTTAGGTGTTATTGGTCTTAAAAAGTAAATTAAGTCTTACCTTTGTACCATGAAATTATTTCTTTTAATAACAGGGTTATTGGCCATTGGTGTTTTTGGAATGGCAGTCAAGATCATTTTTAAAAAAGGTGGAAAGTTTGATAAGACTTGTGCAAGTGCTAGCCGTATTTTTGATGAAGAAGATGGAAAGCCGTGTGGGTTTTGTGGTGCTCTTCCTGCTGAAAAATGCAAAAGTGACGAAGTAGAGGAAGCTGCTTAATCGTCTAACAAATCAGGCCTTCTTTCCTTTGTACGTTCTAAGGCTTTTTCTTCACGCCATTTTTCAATCTCTTTGTGATTTCCTCCTAAAAGGATCTCAGGTACTTTTAATCCTTTGTAATCTTCGGGTCTTGTGTAAACAGGAGGAGCTAACAATCCGTCTTGGAAAGAATCTGTCAATGCCGAAGTCTCATCATTAATAACACCAGGAATTAACCGAATAATAGCATCACTTAGAATGGCAGCTGGTAACTCTCCACCAGTCAAAACAAAATCACCAATTGAGATTTCTTTAGTGATAAATAATTCTCTAATTCGCTCATCAACACCTTTGTAATGACCAGCGAGTATGATAATGTTATCTTTTAAAGAAAGCGTATTGATCATACCTTGTTTCATCTGTTCTCCATCTGGAGTCATGTATATGATTTCATCGTAGGTTCTTTCCGATTGAAGTTTTTCTATACAGGAAGCAATAGGTTCAATTTGCATGACCATTCCTGCTCCACCACCAAAAGCATAATCATCAATACTTTTTTGCTTGTTCGTAGAATAATCTCGTAAATTATGTGTTTTGATTTCAACAAGACCCTTGTCTTGAGCCCTTTTTAAAATAGAGGTGTTTAAAGGGCTTTCTAATAAACCGGGCAACACAGTTATAATGTCAATTCTCATCATTTATGCAATTAATAATTTGTTATTAGCATTATAAAATTCATTTATTTCTTTCCAATGTAATAATGGGATTAAAAAGATGTAAAATTCAAAAAAAGGAAGCTGATTAATAGCATAATCACCAATGAAAAAACAACAAAACAAAATTATTAATAGTTTATCATATTTTTTTGTAAAAAATCCTATTAAAAATACAAACTCCAACAAAGTTCCCATTATGAATATAAGATGTGATAAGATGGGGTGATCCATTAAGTATTTGATAACTGTACTGTAGGTTGATGAAGGATGATCTGTTAAAACATATAAATGTTGTAATAAAAAAGTGTTTGACATATGGTCCAAGTGAAAAACGCTTCCCCTAAAAATTTTCCATAGTGCTGCAGAAACCATAACAAATAAAACGTAATACCTGAAAAAATAAAGGACCGATGCAAATGTTTTTGGCGTACAATAAAACAATATCGACAACATTAAAATTCCATTCAAATTATGGGCATGATGAGCTTGAAAATTACTTACGGTAATGAAATAAAGAAAGAAAATAATTGAAAAAAGAACGGGGAAAATTCGGGTTCTATTAAAAATAAGACATAATACGGGGACAATAAAAAGTGATAAATCGAAAAGCAAAGAAATGGTGAAGTTTTTAACTAAGAATTGAGGAATTCCAGTATAAAGAATAAACCAGAATGTATTGTCAGCATCAGGAAAATTTAATACTGGACTTTCAAATTGATGCAATAATAAATTGAGATCGTAAAATCGAACCAGTACTATCAAAACGAAGCCATAATACAAATAACGTATTTTTTTTATGTCGTTAATAGGGCTAATGCTCATGTTTCATAATTGATTCAGTGCCTATTAAATTGTACTTTTTGTCAGCATATGTGTAATACTCCACATCAAACTCTAAGGTTTCAAATTTCCTTTCTGTTCTTTTTGCTATAAACTGACATAACCATTCCGGAAACTTTTTTATACTTTGTTCATCGTTCCATATTTTTTTTACCAATTGGTCTAAGGTAGCTTGACTGACTCGTTTTTCAAATCTCCGATGAATTGCTTTTAATACAACATCGTCATAGTTTGGATCTACTAATTTTTTATAAATCCTCAGGTTTTCATAGAGCATATATGGGAAGATGTTGCCGGAATTTTCAATATCAAGAACTTCTCCATCTAATTTTATGATGTATTTTTCAGAAACTTTATCCGCAGGGTACGGCTCAGAAAACATTCCATAATTGAAAAAAGGTACTGTTTGAACACCTTTGTAAGTGAAAAAAGCTTGAAACACGATAAACAGTATTACAAAAAAGAACCCTTTTTTATTTGTCATAAATAAGATTCCCAAATATGTTTTTTTTAAAAAGGTCAATGTGAATTGTCGATTATAGCCAATATAAAAGTAATCAAATTAGGATTATTCCAACTTCACTTCAGATTTCAACATTTATGATTCAGATTTACCTTATTTTTGTTTTTCAAAATTCTACTATGACTGAAACAAATCACAGCTGGACAAAAGAAGAGATTCTTGAAATCTATAATAGACCATTAATGGAATTAATTTATGATGCTTCTAAAGTACATAGAGAACATCATGATCCATTAAAAATTCAGGTGAGTAAATTAATATCTATTAAGACCGGTGGTTGTCCAGAAGACTGTGGTTATTGTCCTCAAGC
>JAJCYO010000076.1 GCA_029262875.1 Flavobacteriales bacterium | reverse complement strand
GAGCCACTAACCATCATTATTTTTTTTACTTTCCCTATTTTATATAGCTTTATTCCAGCCATTAATCGATCTGTTGAGGAATGAAACTGAACCAGCTCTTGAGTTGCATCATAACTTGAAAAACCTCCCAAAACTATTGCTACATCATAAACTTCAGTTAGTTCAGTATAAGTCTGATTTCTTTCTTCGTAAAACCTAACGAACTCATCTGTAATAAAAGAGTTAGAAAAAAAATAAAACACAATCAGAGCAGTCCATAGTAATCTTTTTTTTCGAATGGGTTTTTTTGCCATTACTCCCCATAACATTAAAATAAATACCCATATAACAGGGGTAAGTAAAAATGCTAATATTTTTGAGAGGTAAAAAAACATTGTTAATTACCTAAAATTAACTCTTTTAATGTTGCTATCCATTTAGGATGATCATTTAAACTTGGGACCAATTGAATTTTTTGACCACCGTTCGCTGTAAATATTTCTTGGTATTCATCGCTAATTTCAATAGTAGTTTCTAAGCAATCAGCAACAAATGCTGGACTAAAAACCAATATGTTTTTTTTACCTTCCTTTCCGAATTGTTCAACTAATTTATCGGAATAAGGTTTCACCCACTTATCATCTAATCGAGATTGAAAACCTACAGAATAATTATCGTTGTTGAGGTTTAGTTTTTGGGCGATTAAACGAGTAGTTTCATAGCATTGTGCTTGGTAACAATATTCGTTGTGTTCGTTTATTTCTTCTTTACAGTTCAATTCTTCACAGGTTTTTCCAGGATGTACTTTATTAAGCTGCCGAATAGGTAAACCATGATAACTAAATAAAATATGATCGTAATTCGTTAGCGAGTATTGTTTTGATTGCTCAACAATGGTGTCAATGAAAGATGGTGCATTGTAAAAATGTTCGATAAACGTTACCGTTGGATATTTTGCCCACTTTTTTAAGAGTTTTTTAGTTTTTTCAATGCTTGTTTTCGTACTAGAAGTAGCATATTGAGGATATAAAGGAATAACAATTAATTCATCATATTTTTCTTTTTCCATTTCGGCAATTACGCTATCCATGCTAGGGTTTTGGTAACGCATCGCCAAGTGTACTTTATGGGTTTCTCCAATTGCTGTTTGTAATTTTTTTTGGACTTCTTGACTGTAATATAGCAGAGGAGAACCATTTTTTGTCCAAAGCTTTTGATAAATTTTTGCCGATTTAGGAGCTCTGAATGGAACAATAATTAGATTAACCAATAATGTTCTTGCCAACCAATTAATATCAATAACATAAGGGTCATTTAAAAATTCTGTCAAATAGACCCTTACATCTTTTGTAGAGGGACTGTTAGGTGTACCCAAATTAATTAACAAAACTCCTTTTTTCGACATGGCAACAAAAGTAATAATAATCTTATTGCGTATAATTTTATACTTTAGCAATATGGATTATTCTTATTTAAAAGCCTTACATATCATTTTTGTAGTAACATGGTTTGCAGGGTTATTTTATATTGTGAGGCTATTCATTTATTACGTTGAATCCAAGGGAGAAGAGGAAAGTGCCAAGGCTGTTTTGCAAAAGCAATACAAATTAATGAGTAAACGCTTATGGTATGGTATTACTTGGCCATCGGCAATCTTAACAGCTATTTTTGCGAGCTGGATGTTGTTTTTCACCCCGGAAGGAAGAGTTTGGTTAATGGCACCATGGATGCACATTAAGTTGACGTTTGTAGTGGCATTGTATATTTATCATTTTATGTGTCACAGAATGTATGTTCAATTAATTAATGATAAGCTTACGTTCTCTTCTTTTAAATTACGACTCTGGAATGAGGTGGCCACAGTACTTTTATTTGCCATTGTCTTTTTAGTTGTTTTAAAAAACGAAATTAACTGGGTATGGGGAGTTATCGGTATTGTACTGTTTGGTATTTTATTGATGATTGCAATAAGGGCCTATAAGAAAATTAGAGAAAAGAAAAATACTCCGAAATAAGTACACATAAGTAAAGTACAATAACCGATCCTTCAATTAATCCTGCGAAAAACAACTCCTTACGCTTCTTATTGGTAAAAGCTATCATAATCATTGTGATAAGATACCCAATTATGAGGGCATAAAAATGATGTGTTTTTAAGTTTAAAAAAAACGATAAGGTTATTGCTCCTAACAAAAGGATTTCAGAAAGTAATATGGTCTTTTTTATTCCTAAGAATTGTGGAATGGTTTTAAGCTGATTTGTTTTATCAAATTCAATGTCTCTAATGTCAAAAGGAAGCGTAATGGCAATTACAAATAAGAAAACTTGTAATTGAGGTAATTCAAGACTACCAGAAATAGTAGTAGAGGAGAAAGGAGAGGTGAGATGAGGAAGCCAGATGATGATTAAACTCCATACTAATGCTATAAGTAATATTTTAAGATATGGTAATTCTCTTAATGCCGGACTTTTTGAATAAAAAGGAATAAGAGGTACCACGTAAAAGATGGAAATAATTCCCATAGGGATAAGTATTATGAAACAATATGGACCTATAAAATAAGTGCAAACTAATCCAGTTAAACCAAAAACTGCCGTAAAAAAAGTTAAAGGAGTTTTATATTTAATCACCCATTGAAGTCTCTCTCCAATTTTATCTGGTTGTAGTATTTTTTTTTTCAATCTAAATAATCGCTGTCCATTGTAAGTGAAAAAAGTAAAACTAAACACCATTAAAAGAACAATTAAGATATTGTCTTGTGGCAAGTTGTAAATGATGTAGGTTACATGTGTAAATGCAGCAACACAAATGGAAACGAATAGATTAGAATAGGTAAGGAACTTAATAAATGAGGTAATGGGTTTCAAGACGTGAGGATTAGTCGTCTGATGAACCATTGGCAAGAACACCAATTAAAAAACCAACACCCATACCTAATAAACTAGTTTTTAGGGCACCTTGGGTTCTTTTACTTCGTGCTATTCTTTCATAACCTCTTAGGTATTCATCCTCACCTAAATATTGCGTATCTTTTAACTTATCTTGATTAACTTTTGTTGGAAATAATAAGGTTATGGCAGTATAAACCACGGGAACCGGAATGTAAACAAAGCTTTGGTCTTGTTGCATCATAAAACCTGCAGCACCGCCTACGGCAAATCCCATTGCATTAGTCAGTCTTGGCTTAAATGTTTGATGTGCATCTCTTTCACCGTATACAAACATTTTCATGTCTTGCACTTTTAAGAAATTTCCAGAAAGCGTGTCGAATTGGTAGACAATACTTTCTTTATTATTTTGAGTATATGAAAATACACGGTATTTGTCTATTATAAATTCCTTCTCCCCCTTATCTTTAAATGTAAACTCGTAATTGGTCTTTTCAATTAAACTACCATTTAATTCTTTACCATTTAAAAACAATAGCTTGTCTTGCCCATTTGTTGTAAGTGAAAACAAACAGATAAGGAGTAAAAGCAATATGTGAGACTTCTTAGTCATTTAACTTAAATAGACGAATAAACTTCAATAATAGTTCATCGATATGCCAAAAATAAATATATAAGTAATTAAAACCATTGTAATCGTGTAAAACTTTATAACAAATGGTTTTAGTTAAATAGCCAATTTTTAGTCTAAAAACCGCAATTACATGATTTAGAGAATCGAATTTTTGTATTAGGAAGTAACGCTTTTATTTTTTTGTGTTCAGCATTGCTCATTAAGATAACCCTCATATCAATTTCTTCAAGTGTATTTTCTAATTCACTTATTTCTATAGGTAAAGAACCAATATCATTTCCCCATAAGTCTAAAAACTTTAATTTTTTTAAATGCTTTATCTCTGGAGGAATGGATACAATTTTGTTAGAGTTAGCAATAAATTTTTTAAGATGAACGAGATTTCCTAATTCTTTTGTGACAATTCCAATTTTATTAGCCGAAATATCTAATTCTTGTAAATAAGTAAAAGTGGCTATCTCTTTCGGAAAGGTTTTAAGTTTATTTCCCTTAACAGTTAAAACTTGTAGATTTTTAAATTGTAATATCTCAGGAGGGAGTTCGGTAAGCTTCATTTTTTTTAATGATAGCTTATAGACCTTTAATGGATCTTGTTTTAAAGCTTGTTGTAACTTGTAGGTAGGAACAGTGTCAATGGCAATTGAGTCTAATAATTGTGCTTTAGTACTAATTGTAAATAGAATTAGCAAGACACTAATTAAGAATCTGTATGGCTTTTTGTTTGTCAATTTCTAATTGTTCTTTTAATAATGTGAGCTCTTCAAATTTTTGTTCATCACGAATTCTTTCATAAAACTCGATTTGAATTTCTTTATTATAAATGTCTTCCTCAAAGTTAAAGATATTTACTTCAATGCTTTCATTGTCGTTCTCTTTTAATGTTGGGCGAGTACCAATGTTTAACATTCCATCAAAGATATTTCCGTCTAATTTAACTTTTACAGCATAAACCCCTTTTGCAGGAATTAACTTATACCATTCTTCTACTTTAATATTTGCTGTAGGAAACCCTATGGTTCTACCCATTTTATTTCCATCAATAACTGTACCTATAATAAAATAGTTGTACCCTAAAAATTGATTTGCAGCCTGAATTTCTCCATTTAATAAGGAAGTTCTAACTTTTGTAGAGCTAATGTTGACTTGCTGTATTTCTTGAGCAGGAATTTCTTCAACTGTGAAATCATAGAGAGGAGCTAATTCCTGGAGATGTTCAAGGGAACCTTCCCTATTTCTGCCAAAATGATGATCATAACCAATAACTAAAGTTGAAATGTTTAATTTATTGACCAAAATATCTCTAACAAATTCTGTGGAACTTAAACGTGAAAACTTTTTTGAAAAAGGATGAATGATTAAGTGGTCTATTCCGGCACTCCTTAACATTTCAATTCTCTCATCAATGGTATTCAATAATCGTAGTTCATTATCATCAGGATAGAGTACCATGCGCGGATGAGGGAAAAAAGTGAGAATAACACTTTCTCCACTAATTTTTTTTGCAGCATTTTTGAGCTGTTCAATAATTACTTGATGGCCTGTATGAACCCCGTCAAAAGTACCAGTAGTTACTACTGTGTTTTTAACAACTTTAAATTCCTCAATACTCTTATAAACCTTCACTAAATTTCTCTTAAATCAACTTTGATATTGTTCTTCTTTGGATGCCAAATATCAGTAATAAAATTATATAAAAATAATGATACAAATCATTTTAGTTAATAGATAAGTATTAGTATTTTCGCAGTCGAAAACAGACATAAGAATTTAATCTAAAAAACACAATATAATGTCAGGTAATACTGGAAAAATAACACAAGTAATTGGGCCCGTAATTGATGTAAGTTTTGATACTGAAAATGGAGCTCTTCCAAACATTCTAGATTCATTAGAAATTACAAGACCAAATGGTGAAAAAGTAATTTTAGAATGTCAACAACACATAGGAGAAGATACCATTAGAACAATTGCGATGGATGCAAGTGATGGGTTGAGTAGAGGAATGGAGGTTGTTGCAACTGGTTCGCCTATTACAATGCCTATTGGTGAAGAAATTAGAGGAAGACTATTTAATGTAGTTGGAGATGCTATTGATGGACTTGAAGAAGTTTCTAAAGAAAATGGGTACCCAATTCATAGAGACCCACCTAAATTTGAAGAATTGACTACTTCTGCAGAGGTTCTTTTTACTGGTATTAAAGTAATCGATTTAGTTGAGCCTTATTCTAAAGGTGGTAAAATTGGATTGTTTGGTGGTGCTGGTGTTGGTAAAACAGTATTGATTATGGAATTGATTAACAACATAGCAAAAGGACATGCAGGTTTATCTGTATTTGCTGGTGTTGGAGAAAGAACAAGAGAAGGGAATGATTTGTTGAGAGAAATGATTGAGTCTGGTGTTATCAAATACGGAAAAGACTTTGAAGAATCAATGGAAGAAGGTGGATGGGATTTATCTAAAGTAGATAAAGACGGATTATCTGGATCAATGGCAACACTGGTTTTTGGACAAATGAATGAGCCTCCAGGGTCTAGAGCGAGAGTTGCACTTTCAGGATTAACTTTAGCGGAATATTTTAGAGATGGAGAAGGTGATGGACAAGGTAGAGATATCTTATTCTTTATTGATAACATTTTTAGATTTACACAAGCTGGTTCTGAGGTGTCTGCATTATTAGGGCGTATGCCTTCAGCGGTAGGTTACCAACCAACATTAGCTTCTGAAATGGGAGCAATGCAAGAAAGAATTACATCTACAAAAGCTGGTTCTATTACATCTGTACAGGCGGTATATGTGCCTGCAGATGATTTAACAGATCCTGCTCCGGCAACAACGTTTGCTCACTTAGATGCAACAACCGTACTTTCTCGTAAAATTGCTGAGTTAGGAATTTATCCTGCTGTAGATCCATTGGATTCTACATCAAGAATTTTAACTGCTGAGATTGTTGGGAATGAACATTATGATACTGCTCAAAGAGTTAAAGAAACATTACAACGATATAAAGAACTTCAAGATATTATTGCAATTCTTGGTATGGATGAATTATCTGAAGAAGATAAACAAGTTGTACACAGGGCAAGAAGAGTTCAACGTTTCTTATCACAACCATTCTTCGTTGCTGAACAATTTACTGGTTTAGCTGGAGTTTTAGTTCCTATTGAGGATACTATTAAAGGATTTAATATGATCTTAGATGGTGAAGTAGATGAGTACCCTGAAGCTGCTTTTAACTTGGTAGGAAATATAGAAGAAGCGATTGAGAAAGGAAAGAAAATGTTATCAGAAGCTTAATTTAAAAGATTAGAACAATGCAATTAGAAATAATTACACCAGAAAAAAATGTTTACGAGGGAGAAGTAGAATTAATCAATCTTCCAGGTTCTGATGGTTCATTTGGTCTTTTAAATGGTCACGCACCGTTGGTTTCTACACTTAAAGAAGGGGAAATTAAAATTGTTGAAAATGGTAATGAACAAATTTTTCCAGTTAAAGGTGGTGTAGTAGAAGTTAACAACAATAAGGTAATTGTTTTAGCAGAATAATAACATTCATAATATTTAAGAGAAAGAGGGTGCGTTAGCACCCTTTTTCATTACTAATAATTCCCTAAATTTACCGTTATCTAAAAAAAAAATGACTTGTTACTAAATATAAATATCATAACAGATTACCCGCTTTGGTTTAGCATCTTTTGTGTTTTACTTGGTGCGATTTATGCTTTTCTACTTTACCGTAAAGAAGAAAAATTTAAAGAGCTTTCAATATGGCTAATAAGATCGATGGCTTGCTTTAGATTTTTATTGGTAACCATATTGGCTTTTCTACTGTTGTCTCCTTTTATTAAAACATTGTTTAATAAAGTGGAGAAACCTGTCATTATTATTGCTCAAGATAACTCTTCATCTATTTTGTTAAATAAAGACTCTACCTTTTACAGGGAAGAGTATTTAATAAAACTGCAAGAATTAAAGAGTAGTTTAGAAGAGACTTATGAAGTGAAAACTTATACGTTTGGGGAAAACTTAACAGAAGGAAATCGAATAGATTACTCCAAAAAAATAACCGATCTATCCAATGCTTTTGAGGAGCTAAGTAATAAATTTTACAATAGAAATGTCGGGGCATTAATTTTAGCTTCTGATGGTATTTTTAATCAAGGGTCAAATCCTGTTTTTAATTCGGGGATTGAATTCCCAATCTATACCATTGCGATGGGTGATACGTCTGTTCAGAGAGACATCGTTCTAAAGGAAACCATTCATAACAAGTTAACATTTTTAGGGAATCAGTTTCCAATTGAAATTGAAGGAGAAGCATTAGAATGTTTGGCTCATAAAACCCAGTTAACAGTAACACACAACGGGAAACAACTCTTTACCAAACAGTACGAAATTAATTTAGAACGATTTGTAATTAACGAAAACGTGTTGTTTGAAGCTGAAGAAGTAGGTGTTCAACATTATAGAATTTCATTGTCAACAATAGAAGGAGAAGTAAGTTATGTAAACAATGTGAAGGATGTTTACATTGAAGTATTGGATGGTAGACAGAATGTTTTAGTCTTGGCAAATGCTCCACACCCTGATGTTAAGGCGTTAAAGTTGAGTATTGAAAGCAACGAGAATTATAAGGTGACTACCCAATTAATGAGTGAATTTGATGGTAAAATAGAGGCTTATAGTTTGGTTATTGTTCACCAAATTCCAAATAATATTTCACCTACATTAAAAAAAGTAATGGAAAGTAATATTTCTACACTCTATATTTTAGGAAATCAAACGGCCATTTCAAAATACAATAGTTTGAATTTGGGATTGAATATTGCCAAATCTAGAAACAAGTTCAATGAAATTTTACCTGTTGTTGCAGCTAATTTTCCATTGTTTACATTATCAGAGAATACAATAAAAAACATTAATATTTTTCCTCCTGTTGCAGGGCCTTTTGGGGCATATCAATTAAAAACAAATGGATATGTATTGTTAAACCAGAAAATAGGTAGTGTAGAAACAGAGAATCCTCTAATGGTCTTCTTTCAAAATAACGGAAAGAAATCTGGTATTATCACAGCTGAAGGGATATGGAGGTGGAGGGTGCAAGACTTTCTTAAAAACAAGAACCATCAGGCCTTTGATGAGCTGATAAATAAAACGGTTCAATTTTTATCTGTTAAAGAAGACAAAAGTAAGTTCAGGATTTTTACCCAAAATAATTATTTCGAAAATGAAGAAATTCAATTTAATGCTGAACTGTATAATGATAGTTATGAGTTAATAAATGACCCTGAGATTAAAATTGACCTGTTTGAAGAAGGTGGAGATAAATACAATTTTGTATTTAATAGAACATCAACTTCTTACATCTTAAACGCAGGAATTTTACCGCCAGGATTTTACAATTATAAAGCTAAGGTTAAATTGGGATCAAAAGACTATGTAGAAACAGGAAAATTTCAGATAAAAGCATTGTTGTTAGAATCAAATAGCACGATTGCTAATCACCAGTTGTTGCAAAATATAGCAGAAAAATTTGGAGGAAAAATGTACCCTCCTAAAGAAATGGGAAATATTTCTGAAGCGATTAATACCAATAATAACATTGCTTCTATTATTTACGAAGAAAATGATTTAAAGGAACTCATTAGTTTAAAATGGATCTTTTTTGTGCTCATTACTTTATTAAGTTTAGAATGGTTTTTAAGGAAAAGAAACGGAGCATATTAGGATGAAGCCGGAGACAATCTTTAACATAATCATAGCCATTATTGTTTTGAATTTTATTTTAGAACGGTGGTTAAGTTGGTTAAACGACAAAAATGCTTCGGAAACATTACCTCAAGAATTAAAAGGAATTTATGATGAAGAGAAGTATGCCAAACAAAGGTCCTATGATAAAGTAAAAGGAAAATTTTCTATTGTATCTTCTTCTTTTAGCTTACTGTTGCTTCTTTTGATGTTGTTTTTTAAAGGGTTTGCTTTTGTTGATGAGTTGGCCAAAACCATTACTGAAAATGAAATCCTTTTACCTTTAGTGTTTTTTGCAATTTTAATAATTGCATCGGATATATTGAATACGCCATTTTCTCTGTATAGCACGTTTGTAATTGAAGAACGGTTTGGGTTCAATAGAACAACCATAAAGACATATGTTTTAGATAAAATTAAAGGAGCTCTGGTTGGGGTCGTTTTGGGAGGAGGATTAATGATTTTGTTTATATGGTTTTATCATTATACTGGGAACTTA
>JAJCYO010000075.1 GCA_029262875.1 Flavobacteriales bacterium | reverse complement strand
GCAGTTTCTTCACCACAGATATAAGCACCTTGTGCTTTTATGATTTTAAAATCAAAATCAAACCCACTGCCATTAATGTTTTCTCCTAATAAATTATTCGCTCTTAATTCATCAATTGCATTTTGAACAATTTCCACAGATTCTGGATATTCTGCTCTTATGTATAGTATTCCCCATTTTGCATGTGTGCAAAATCCAGCAATCATCATCCCAAACAAAACTGAATGAGGTCTTTCTTCCAATAAGTATCGATCAGAATATGCTCCTGGATCTCCTTCATCTGCATTACAAATAATGAATTTATCATCATTTTGCTCATTTCTACATGATTCCCATTTAAAGCCCATTGGAAATCCAGCACCTCCACGACCTCTAATGTTAGATAGTTTAATTTCTTCTAAGACTTTAGCTGAATCTTGGTTTAATGCATTTTTGAGAATGCTATAATGTGCTTCAAAACCATCATAAGGTGCAGTTAAAATTTCCTTATTATTCTCTACATTGTATTTATCTTGATTGGAACCGTTCCCAGCAACAATGTCTGCAATTTCAGCACTCGATTTTGCTGAATAATTTTTGCCTCCAACATTAAAAGCACCTGTTTCATGACAACGGCCTAAACAGGTCATGTGTCCAATTTCGTCAGCATTAAAATGTTTTTCTAATTCAGAGGTAACATCATCTTGAGTGCCCGCGCAAACACAAGCAGAGCCATTACATACATAAGCTTTTTTACCTTTGTTCTCAGGTTTCATAAAGTCATAAGCGGTAATGGTACCATAGGTACTTGATTTACCCACTAAGAATTCTTTCGCTAATTCATCTAATTGCTCATTCGAAGGAGTCCCTTCCGCTACAGCAGCTTCACCCATTTTATCAAATAGGTTATCCACTATTCCTTTTCTTCCCGATAATTCACTTAAATTTTTTGACATTGAAATATAGTTTGCCATAAATTTAGTAATAATTTCGATAAGGAAGATTTAGTATATTCGTATAAATTAAATATTCTTAAATGTCTAACAAAACAACCGAATCTGATTCAAAATATAACCACCTGGAAAAGATGGAAATAAACGAATTATTGACGAACATTAATAGGGAGGATAAAACAGTTCCATCTGCAATTGAAAAAGAGATTTTAAGCATAGAAAAGTTAGTGAATGTCATTGTTGCTAAAATGGAGGAGGGAGGTAGGTTATTTTATATTGGTGCTGGAACGAGTGGCAGGTTAGGTGTTGTTGACGCATCTGAATGTCCGCCAACTTTTGGAGTAGAACATGGGTTGGTTATTGGGTTAATTGCTGGTGGAGATTCTGCCATGTGGAAGGCGGTTGAATTTGCTGAGGATGATACGGCATTAGGATGGAAAGATTTACAAGAACATCATGTGAATGATAAAGATGTAGTTGTTGGAATAGCAGCTTCAGGAACTACTCCTTATGTTATTGGTGCATTAGAAATGTGCAATGATAATGGAATAGAAACTGGGTGTATCGTTTGTAACAATGATAGCCCTGTTGCAGCGGCTGCGAAACATCCTATTGAAGTTATTGTAGGTGCTGAGTTTGTTACGGGAAGTACGCGAATGAAATCGGGGACTGCTCAAAAGTTAGTGTTAAATATGATTTCCACAGCTGTAATGATAAAGCTTGGACGGGTAAAAGGAAATAAAATGGTAGACATGCAACTCAGTAACAATAAATTAGTTGACAGGGGGACCAAAATGGTGATGAATCAACTCGATGTAAACTATGAGGTTGCGAATGAACTTTTGCTAAAATATGGCAGTGTTAGAAAGGCTGTAGATTCACAAAAGGATTAATCCAACGATTTAAGTACCGCTAATTTATAGCCTAAAACAAAAGCAATACATCCTTTTAATTCTACTTCAGAACTTTCAGGAATTGTATAGTTGATATACATTTTACGCGACTTCACAGGTTCGAAAGCATAGATGTGTTGATCATCCTTCTGTTCTAAAGTGTAAAGCAATTTTCTTTTTTTATGACCTAATTTTTTATTGTAGATCTCAATTTTCACACCTACAGGTAAGCCAGAAGTGTTAAATAAAAAACGATATTTTTCACCCATAAATAACGGCACTTCGATTTCTTTTGCTTGCACTTTAGTTTTATACGTAAAGCGAGTTGTTTTTGAAGAGTCGTACTTATAGTCTGGTCTGAGCTCTCTTTTTAACTCTTTCTTAAGTGTAGTAGCGTCACACTCTTCAGTGATTTGAAATGCAACTGATGAAATGAATACAATAAGTAGAAATAGCGTTATGTGTGTTAATTTTACTTTTTTCATGGTAATTAATTTAGCCAATTTTGTAACCCATTAAAAATACAATGCAACCGGTAACTCCTTTCTCATCAATACCGGGCAAAAAATAATCTACATACATTGTTTTAGGCTTTTCTGGTTCATAAATAAATACGTGTTTGTTATCGGATTCACTTCCTTTGGCAGAAAAGAGCAGTTTTCTATTATTTGAACCAACTTTTTTATCATAAATCTTAATTTCAAAATCTGTTGGTATTCCAGCTGTATTAAATAGGAGTCTATAACTTTCGCCAGAAAACATAGGGATTTGCACTTCAGTTCCTTGTTTTTGACTTTCGAAAACAAAACGACTTATGTTCGAAGAGTCATATTTATAGTCAGGTCTTAACTCTCTAATTAATTCATTCTTTAAGGCTCGAACATCACAATCACCTTCAACAGCAGAAACTGAAATTCCTAATATTAATAAAAGAACTATATGAAATCCAATCTTTTTCATTTGAGAATGATTTTAAAACTGAAAAGATGTACTATTCACCTACCGTTTTAGTTCTTAAAACAGTAATATCATCACTTAAACTTTTTACCGCTTCGGCAGATAATACGAACTCTTCTTCACTTTCGTTGTCGAAACCATCAAAATGTTTATTAATGTTTTCTAAGTCAGCGATTAACTCTCCAAATTCATTGTCTTCATCGTTTTGTTTAATGGAAGCAATTAGACTTTCTAAAATAACAGCTTGTTCAGATATCCTTGAAATTAATTGGTCATTTTGTTCAGATTCATTCACTTTTGCTCCTAAATACATGGTTTCAATCCAAGCTCCAGCAAAAATGATTGAACCTGTATAACCCATTCCGTTTTCATCTAAATAATCATCCATTTGCATTTGTAAGTCAGCCATAATGTAAGTTAATGAGTCTTCATTGCCTACATTAGCTTCTAATCTTTCGCTTAACCCCATAGAATTTAATATGTCTGTCATCCAAAGTTTTTCAGAAACTTTCCTCATGGTGCTTAAGTAATTAATTGACTCTTGAGTTTGGTTATTCATAATGCAATAAGCCATATCCGCAGAATAAACACCGAAGTTTAACTTTTGGTCATACTTAGAATTGTAGTTGTCAGCTTTATCTACAGAATTTGTTAAGTCTCCAATATAGGTTAACCCTGCACTTTTAAATAATTCTGCTATTTGTAATGGAGAAGGGAGTACGTAATCCACTTGACTTGTAATGTCTTCGGTAATTTCTTCTGTTATTACATCTTCCTCAATGGTTTCTTCATTGTTTCCACCACAAGCGTATAAAAATGTTGCTGCAATAAATAATGCAGCTATTTTGATTGTTCTTTTTTGCATGATTTTAAGTGTTGATTTTGTGTAAATAAATGGAATTTTTATGATTAAAACAATTTTATGTTTGAATAATTCCAACATTATATGGTTTTTCAATAGGTGCATGATTAGCGGCTTCTATACCCATTGAAATCCACTTCCGAGTATCTATTGGATTTATAATGGCATCGGTCCATAATCTTGCAGCAGCATAATATGGAGAGATCTGCTCATCATACCTATTCTTAATTTTATTATAAATTTCATCTTCTTTTTCTTTGGTAATTTTTTCACCTTTTGCTTTGAGTGATGCAACTTCAATTTGAAGTAATGTTTTTGCCGCAGAAGCTCCACTCATAACGGCCAGCTGTGCTGAAGGCCATGCTACAATTAATCTTGGATCATAAGCTTTTCCACACATAGCGTAGTTTCCAGCACCATAAGAATTACCAATAATTACGGTAAATTTTGGCACAACGGAATTCGATTGGGCGCTTACCATTTTAGCTCCATCTTTAATTATCCCTCCATGTTCTGAACGAGAACCAACCATAAAACCACTTACATCTTGTAGGAAAACCAAAGGAATTTTCTTTTGGTTACAATTCATGATGAAGCGAGCGGCTTTATCCGCAGAATCAGAATAAATAACTCCTCCAAATTGCATTTCACCAGTCTTAGATTTTACTACTTTCCGCTGGTTAGCCACAATACCAACTGACCAGCCATCTATTCTTGCATAACCACAAACAATGGTTTTTCCGTACGTGGCTTTGTATTCGTCAAATTCAGAACCATCTACTAATCTTTTTATGATGTCTCTAACCTCGTATTGTTTTTCTCTTGTATTAGGTAATACTCCATAAAGTTCGGTTATCTTTTCTTTTGGTGCTTTTGCTTTTATACGGTTAAAACCAGCTTTTTCATAATCACCAACCTTATCCATCATTCGTTTAATCCGATCCAAGCAATCATGATCATCTTTACATTTATAATCTGTAACACCAGATATTTCACAATGTGTAGTTGCTCCACCAAGTGTTTCATTGTCTATGTCTTCACCAATAGCAGCTTTTACTAAATAAGATCCAGCTAAAAAGATAGATCCAGTTTTATCAACTATTAATGATTCATCACTCATAATGGGTAGATAGGCTCCTCCTGCTACACAACTTCCCATGATGGCCGCTATTTGCGTAATTCCCATAGAGGACATAATGGCATTGTTTCTGAAAATTCTCCCAAAATGTTCTTTGTCTGGAAATATTTCGTCTTGCATAGGGAGGAAAACTCCAGCACTATCCACCAAATAAATAATTGGAAGCTTATTTTCAATAGCGATTTCTTGAAATCTTAAATTTTTCTTACCAGTTATAGGGAACCAAGCACCAGCTTTTACAGTCGCATCATTTGCTACAACTAAGCATTGTTTACCACTAACATAACCTATTTTTCCAACAACCCCTCCTGACGGACAACCTCCATGTTCTGGATACATTCCATCTCCAGCAAAAGCACCGATTTCGACACTATCGCTATCATTGTCCAACAAATAATCAATTCGTTCTCTTGCGGTTAGTTTTCCTTTGCTATGATGTTTTTCAATTCGTTTCTTTCCACCTCCTAAATAAATAGTATCTAATTTTCTGTTTAAATCAGTAACTAATAATTTATTTACATCCTCATTCTTATTGAAGTTTAAATCTTCTTTTTTTGCCATACCATATTTTTTCGAAAACCAAAGATAAATAAAACATATATATTTATGGAATTGTATGACTTTTGCATCTATAAATTAAACTTGCTCGCATCTTATGATTAAACAATATTCAATTCTAATATTTTTTTTATTTGCTTTCTTTATCACTGAGGCACAAGAGCGTATTGTCGTTATGGGTAAAGTTTCGGATGCTGAAACTGGTAAAATCATAGAGAATGTTCACATAAAATTATTATATAAGAATGTGCTCGCGAAGTCCAATGAAAGAGGAAATTATCACATTACCCTACATAAAAGGAAAAAAATAACATTGGTTTTTTCGCATGTTGGATACATGTTGAATTATGAACCAATTAATACAAAAAAGGATACGATCCGTTTAAACGTTAAGTTGACTAAGAAAATTGAGACCTTACCCATATTTAGTGTTGGAGAGCCAGAAGTTGTTTTTAAAAGTGCAAAAATCAACATTGCTGATTATGAATTTTATGAAGATAAATTTTTGTTTTTGGTGTACGGAAAACGTTTAAATAAAGACAGCGAAATATACCTGGTAGATGAAAATGAGAAAATTCTCTCTAAGCATTTCATTCCGGGAGAACCGGTCGAGTTATATACAGACTATTTAGGAAATGTTAATTTAATTTGTAAGCGTAATATTTATAGGGTAGCAGTTCATAATGATAAACTAACCATTTATGAATTGCCTATGGATGATTTTAACCTATTGATAAAACCAATTGTTGATACCTTAGAGAGTACCCTTCTTTTTTCAGATTTTTTAAAACAATTTCCAAGGTTTAAGTACTATGCTTTTAACCCAGAGGATACTACCATTTCAATTATCAAAGAGGTGGTCCATAAAGACATGGCTTGGAAATATGTTTTTGAATATGAGTTTTTGAGCAATGCAGAAAAACAATTTGCCAAACGTATGGTCAAACGGTTGAAAGGATATGATAGGTATGATGTTGCAGCTTCAATGACAGGTTTTTCGAATGATTTTTTATATGAAACCGTTTATGCTCCTATGTTTGTAATTAATGATACCATAAATATATTTGATCACTCTGAAAGTAAGATATGGAAATTTGTAGATGACACAGTTGAAGCTGGAGATGTTCCATTTAACTACCATAATCCTAAAAAGAAGAGCTCCTGGAAACGGAGGTTAATTATGGATGAAGTAAATGGAAAGATTTATGCGGTATTTCTAAAAAACGGTTATTATTATTTGAAAGAAATAAATTCTACAAATGGCGAAGTAATAGCAGAAAAGAAATTAACATATCAATTTGTCTCTAAGCTAAAAATAAAGGATGGTTATATCTATTACACCTATAAACCTAAACAAACATTACAAAAGAAATTTTTGTACAAAGAGCTATTTTAAACGAATGCTTTAGGATAGATAAAATACTTCTGAGTTCCCATTCCTTGTATTACTTCATTCCAATTATCAATATCGAATTCAACTTTTACAATACTACAAGTTGGCATATTGGCAATAAAATCACCTGTTAAGTAATTTGCTAAGCTGGTCATGCTTGGATTGTGCCCTATAATGGCAATTGTTTCATGTTCGTTAGGAAGAAAGTTGATAAGATGCATTAAATCACTTAAAGAAGCTTCATATATAGAAGAGTCATAGAGTATCGATGCATTTTTTGAAATAATTTCAGCCGTTGTGGTTGTTCTTTGCGCAGGACTACAGACTATTAGTCCAGGATTAAAATTTAAATCACCTAATTTTTCTGCCATAAAGGGAGCATCTCGAAATCCTCTTTTGTTAAGAGGACGATCAAAATCACTTAGTGATGGATTATTCCAATCAGATTTTGCATGCCGTATTAGATAAAGTGCCTTCATTTTTCGATGAAACTATAAAAATCATCGATAAAATTTGTTTTTGTCGATAAAATTCATATCTTTGTAGACGAAATTAATTATTTAATCGATATGATAGTATTATTTATAATTATAGTTGCACTGATAGGGGCGGTACTTTTTCTAAGAGGAGAAGGTGATTCGTACGGGAAGGGCAACACTATCAGCGATAAGAAAAAAAGAGTTAATGTCTCTGACAAAAACTTCTTTTTATAAGAAAGAATATCCCTTAATACCATAGATAAGTTTTATGTTAACGAAAGCCCCCTGAAGAATTTCTTCAGGGGGCTTTCACCTATCTAAACTAACTATATTAAATTAACTATCTATTTACTCGAACTAATATTAAGTTCATTTGTTCTATTTCAGTCAACAATTCAAGGTATTTATTCATTTTACCCTCTATCATCATTTGCCTTGCTTTTGCTTTTAATTCTAAATATCTTTTTCTAAGTTCTAACATGGTACTTTTTATTTTAATTTGAAAAGGTATAGTCAATTTACGTGCCAACATTATTTAAATTGTCATAGAATTGTTAAAAAAGGTTAAATGGAATAGATGTATACTAAAATGGATAAGATTTCGTATCTTTACCTGTAGGTTATGATTAAAAAAATTACATATATTATTCTTGCAACAGCCATTTCTACTGGTCTTTATGCGCAAGCTGAGGGTGAAGGAGATGATGATTACGTGTTAGAAGAAGATGCTTATGTAATTCCTTTTGATTCGTTAGATACGAAAGATAAAATGCATTATAGTTTTGAGGTAGGAGCTGGTTTTGGCCATTCTGGTACTTATGGAAATTACTTTAGCACCTATTATAAGCCAATGGTGAGTTATGATGTCTCTCCAAGGTTTTCGATAAATACAGGTATTAGATATGTTAATAGTTCTGTTGATAACCTGCCTGTTGCGTCAGATTACAATTATCAACTTTTTTCAGGAAATATTTCACAATACTATGCTTTTGTTGGAGGGCAATATAAATTAACTGAAAAATTGTCAGTTGGAGGGTCTGTGTTTTATGATTTTACTTCTTATGATGCTATCAATGGAGCTTCATTTGATTCAGGATCAGGGCTTGACAATATAGGATACTCTGCCAACTTTAAATACAAAGCGGCAAAAGGATTAACGATTCAAGGAGAGATAAGAATAAATGATAAAAATCCTTACAATCAATATTCAAGTCCATTCATGGATAATTATTTTATCGGGGCCGACAATGCATTTATTAGACAGTGGTAATTGCTACTTGTCTTCAAAATCCAAACTAATAGAATTTACACAATACCTTAAACCACTATCAGTAGGACCATCATTGAAGACGTGTCCTAAATGAGAGTTGCATTTGGCACATACAATTTCTGTTCGAATCATTCCGTGAGTTTTGTCTAAAACTTCTTTAATTTTTCCTTTGGCAATTTGATTGTCAAAACTTGGCCATCCACAATTGGTGTCAAATTTTGATTCAGAAGAAAACAATTCTTCCCCACATCCTTTACACCTATATATTCCATCGTCATTATGGATGTAGTATTCTCCTCTAAAAGGCAGTTCAGTACCTTTTTCTCTCATTACTCTGTATTCTTCTTCCGAAAGTTCTTTTTTCCAATCTTTCATTTTGTAATTAATCTTAATTTTGATTTTTAAAATTACAGAATATGTTAACACTTCTTTCTCCTGCTAAAAAATTAAATGAAGAAAAACAATTGGACGACAATTGTTCATCTCCAATTTTTGTTGAGGATTCTGAAAAATTGATTAAGTCTTTAAGAAAGTACAGTGCTAAAAAATTGGGTAAGCTAATGGGGATTAGCCCTGCTTTGGCAGATTTAAATGTTGAACGTTATGCGAACTGGAATGTTGACCATACAAAAGAGGTAAATCCCGCGGTACTTACATTTAATGGAGAAGTTTATGCTGGTTTAGATGCTATTTCTTTTTCAAAAAAAGAAAAAGATTATGCTCAGGATAACTTAAGGATATTGTCAGGTCTATATGCGTTGTTAAAACCTTATGATTTGATTCATCCTTATAGGTTAGAGATGGGAACAAAACTGAAAGTTGGGAGAAAGAACAATTTGTATGAGTTCTGGGGAGACAAAATTGTGAATGAGATAAACGATGTTGTAGCCAATCAAAAAGAAAATGTTTTGGTCAATTTGGCATCTAATGAATATTTCAAATCAGTAAACAAGAAAAAATTAGAAGCCTCTGTTATTACTCCAGTTTTTAAAGATTTTAATAATGGAACGTATAAATCTGTTATGGTTTACGCAAAGAAAGCAAGGGGAATGATGGCTTCATATATTATCAAAAATAAAATTGAAAAGGTTGATGACTTAATGGGGTTTGATACAGGAGGGTATTGTTATAACGCAAAGGCATCATCAGATGAGCAAATGGTTTTTTACAGAGGATAAATGAAAGAGATAGGACAAACATTAGAATTAGAAGCATTAAAGGATACTCCACAAGGTATTTATTTAATTACAGATGAGGATCAGGAAATCTTGTTGCCAAACAAGTATGTTCCTTCAGATTTAAAAATTGGTGATAAGATAGAAGTGTTCATTTATACTGATTCTGAAGATAGACCAATTGCAACTACGTTAGAGCCAAAAGTAAAACTAAATGAATGTGCTTTTTTAAAAGCAGTTGATGTGAACCAATATGGAGCATTTTTCGATTGGGGAATGGAAAAAGATTTGTTGGTGCCGTTTTCGGAGCAGTATACAAGAGTCAATGGAGGAAAAACCTATATGATTTACTTGTACAAAGATGAAGTGACCAATAGAATGGTTGGAACTACAAAGATGGGAAGGTTCATCAGGAAAAACAAGTTAACAATAAAGCCTGGAGATCAGGTGGATTTATTAGTAAGTGGAGAAACTGAAATAGGGTATAAGGTGATTGTGAATAACAAACACTATGGAATGGTGTTTAAAAATGAAGTTTTCAAAAAAATTAAAATAGGAGAGAAGCTTACTGGTTATTTGCAACGGATTAGAAAAGACGATAAGTTAGACATTACTTTAAACAGTTCAAGTTTGTCAGATGTTGAGGTGTTGGCTAATACGGTTTATGAACGTTTACTGAAAGAAAATGGTAAGTTGAATTTTTCTGATAAGAGTAAACCGGAAGTTATATACAAGGAGTTCCAAGTAAGTAAAAAAGCATTTAGACGCGCAGTTGGATTACTTTATAAAGAGCGTAAAATTGTAATAACTCCAGAAGAAATTACTTTGGTAGATTAAGAGTTTTTCTCTTCAAATCCAGCCACAATCTCATCTAGCGATTTTCCTTGCAATTTAATGGATTCTTTTGCACTTGGTACAAAAGGGTGATCTGGATACTTGTCAATGAATTCTTGGTAAGTCGTTTTAGCCAATTCATCTTCCTGTAACATGTCTCCAATAATCATTGCTTTATAAAAATAAGCAAGGCCAGCTTTTTCGTGGTCTGCATCTCTAGCTATTAAATCGTTAAAATGTTTGATGGCAACATGAGGTTTATTCAACCTTTTTGCCAATTCACCAGCATAAAACTGATAGTCTTTAGAATTTGATTCAAAGCTATGAAATTTGATGTATTCTTCATAAGCCGCTAAAAGATTAGTAGCATGTTCTGCATTAAAGTTTAAACTATCTGCAAAAGCCAACTTGCTGTACTTATCTATTTCTGCAGCACGTTCTTCATAAGTGTCTATTGGGTCAACAACAACTTCAGCGTCTTCAACTTTAATGTCTCCATCTCCAGAACAAGAGAATAATAAAATGCTAAATGCGAATATGTAAATAATGTTTTTCATAATGCTAATGTTTTGCTTTTACCAATGGAAATTTCATTCTATACTTTACCTGAATATTTCCTTTAGCAATGTCGTTTAATTTTCCTTTTATCAATCGTTTTCTTAACGGGTTTATTTTATCCGTAAATAAAGTGGCTTCAATGTGGTCGTATTCATGTTGGATAACACGCGC
The DNA here is from genome assembly GCA_029262875.1 of Flavobacteriales bacterium. GTDB lineage: Bacteria > Bacteroidota > Bacteroidia > Flavobacteriales_E > Vicingaceae. Next base: position 112,996 of record JAJCYO010000075.1, on the reverse strand, counting down.
AGCAATCCCATCTAATGTTTCCTCCACCAATTCAAATTTTTCATTGTAATATTCAATGGTAACGGTTGGTTGTCTACTTACATCTTCTCTTATCCCTGGGATGCTTAGACATCCTTCTTCAAACTTCCACTCCTTACCAGATTCTTCTATAATAATCGGATTGATGAAAACACGCTTAAAATCTTCTAATTCTGGATATTCATCATCTTCATTAAACCCAGAAGCATCAATAATAAATAGACGAATGGCTCTGCCAATTTGAGGAGCGGCTAAACCAACTCCTTTTGCAGCGTACATGGTTTCAAACATGTCTTCAATCAACAAGTCTAAATCCGGGTAGTCTTTATCTATCTCTTCAGTCTCTTCTCTTAAAACTGCCGTTCCGTATGCTACAATTGGTAAAATCATAGTGCAAAAGTAATATTATTTTTTGTTCCTTTGCTACTCATAATATATGTACGGTTTATAATTTTTAATTAACGGTGGTATGAGGTATTTTTTAGTTGTTATTATTGCTTTTTTTCTTTTTGGTTGTGGAGAAGATACTCCAGTTAAGCAAAAAATGGTTGTAGAAGGTTTTGCACAAGGAACAACATACAATATTAGCTATATTAGTACAGATGGTATTAATCATCAAAGAGCGATAGATTCAATGTTAATTGAAATAGACAATTCTCTTTCTACTTATCAGAAAAGATCCATCATTTCAAAATTCAATCAAGCAGATTCAATATATGAGGTAGATCAAATGTTTATAGATGTGTTTCGTATCTCTAAAGAAGTACATGAATCGTCTGAAGGAGCATTTGACCCAACTGTTGCACCTATCGTCAATGCTTGGGGGTTTGGATTCGAAAATTTACATTCAACAGACAGCGCTATAATTGATAGTTTATTTCAATTTGTAGATTTTGATAAAATTACCTTAGATAACGATAAAGTGATGAAAGCAAGCAAAGGAATGATGTTAGACTTTAATGCTGTTGCTCAGGGTTATTCTGTTGATGTATTGGCAGATTTATTGGAATCAAGAGGAGTAGAGAATTACTTGGTTGAGGTAGGGGGAGAATTAAAAGCCAAGGGGCTAAATATAAATGATACTTTATGGCGAATAGGAATAGATAGACCTTTGCCAGATTTGGCGGAAAGAGAAATAGAGGCGATAGTTAATTTAGATAATAAAGCATTGGCAACTTCTGGGAATTATCGAAAATTTTATGAGAAAGATGGATTGAAGTATTCTCATACTATTAATCCGAAAACGGGATATCCCGTACAACATGGTTTATTAAGTGCTACCGTGGTGGCTGATAATTGTGGGGTCGCAGATGCTTATGCTACTGTATTTATGGTTGTTGGGTTAGAAAAAAGTAAAGAAATACTCAATAAAAGGATAGGATTAGAGGGTTTGTTGATTTATAGTAATGAAAACGGTGATTTACAGACTTTTATAACTGATGGATTATCGGATTATATTGAGTTAAACCCTGAAAAAAAATAGATGTATACGTTATTTTTGTCGTTGAACTTGTTTTTTTAAGAATAAATCGGAAGCTTTGTAGGACATTAACTAAATAACTAACTTAAAAAGAAGGAAGATGGAAGGAACAGAAAACAACAAGCAGGACGATAACAGGAGAGATGAAGTATTTTCTAAAGCGGTAAGAGCAGGGAAGAGAACTTATTTTTTCGATGTTAAGGCAACACGTGCTGAAGATTATTACCTTACGATTACAGAGAGTAAGAGAAGGTTTAACAATGAATCTCAAAAATTTTACTTTGAAAAACACAAATTGTTTTTGTACAAAGAAGATTTTGAGAAATTTACTACTGGATTAGAAGAATCTATTGCAAAAATTAAAGAGTTAAAAGCAGAACAAGGAGAAGAAGTAGTGGAGAAAGTAGCTGCTGAATTTTCTGACGTAAGTTTTGATGATTTAGGAACTGATGCTCCTAAAGAAGACGCAACTGCCGAATAACTATTACAATAACATATATTTAAAAGGGCTACTAAACTTAGTAGCCCTTTTTTATTATTTAAACTAATTGAAGAAATTTATAAAAGACCCCTCAGCACTAATGTGAACTCCCTGAGGGAATTCACCATGAACGATTAAAGCATTTTTGTGATGGTGCTCCAATGAGCTTAATTTTTTTCTGTTGAGTAATATCACGGTCGAATGACCATGGTGGTCTGTTTTGTCCAAAATGGTTTCTTCATTAAAGTCACATTGCCAGTGTGTTTCAGCCATTTCTTCTTGATAGGCAATTTCTACTGTTGGCATTTTATAATAATGATGTTCTCCAATTCCTTCAAAATCAAAAACCAATCTCAGAAGACCGCTATCAAATACTAAATCTTCATCCGTTAATCCTAAATCCTTAAAAGATTGTTTTCCTGCTGTAGGTGATGAGAAGTTTACTTTTACTTCCCCTTGATTTAATTCTATTGTCTGGCTCATATTTTATTTAATGGTTTAATTAATAACTATCATAAAGTTATGCTCAATTAAATAAAAAAAGGCTGACGAAAGTCAGTTCTTGAGTTGTCTAATAACAAGTATTCTATTTCTTTTTGGAAATCAGCTTAAGGCTTTTTTTGTACTTAGAAAACGTATCATAATTGCCGTTTATGGGAATTTTTATTCTTTTAGAACCTGTACCCATTCCAGTTCCAAAACCAATTGCTATTCCAACTGGAATTAATGCAAAACTTACAATGCCATAACCTTTATCCTTATCACCTAGCGCAAGAAGTGAAGCAGAAATTCCTGCCAATGTTCCGACTGAAACCCCAATAAAAAAATGAGTTCTTAATCTATTTTTATTTCTAAGCTTAAGGATGTTGATATCATTATAGTGTATTGATGTCTCATCAATTATACTATTACTATATTTATCTACATCAACTAAGGTAATTGATGAATCTTGTACTTGATATAAAAAACCGATGTTTTTTGATTCATTTTCTCCAAACGTCCAACATGTGTTAATTCTCCATTTTTTACTTGCATAACGTTCAAGTCTATCCACTTTTTTATCCTCATTTAAACCTGAAAAATTTTGTGGGAATAGATTATTTATTAAGAATAGAGATATTAGAATTGTTAATATAATTTTCATATGTATATATATTACCTAAATAAACGAGGAGATAGGGAAAATGTTTTTTCCATTTCATAAACGGTAGTTTATAAATCAAGATTTTAATTAGGTTTTTATTTACTCTTAAAAGCGTTTATTGCATTCTTTGTGAAATCTGAAAGCACTAATTTTCCGCTCATAGCAGCACGTTCAGCCAATAGTGTATCCCAATTTTCTGTTCCTTCCCAAAAAACCTTTTTCAACATACTCATTGCTTCAGGATTGGATGTAGCTAATTTGTTTGCGAGAACTGTAATGGCTTCATCCATCTTATTTACATCCTCAAATGTTTCAGCATATAGACCTTTTTCTCTTGCCCATTCAGCAGAATACCATTCGGTAGCATTAATGGCCATCATGCTCATTGCTGAGGTTCCTACTTTGCGTTCAACTGCTGGCCCAACTACAAATGGCCCAATACCTACAGCAAGCTCACTTAGCTTAACAGAAGCAAATTTAGTGGCGTAACAAAAGTCAACAGCACTTGCCATTCCAACACCTCCGCCAACAGCTTTTCCTTGCACACGCCCAATAATTAGTTTAGGGCATTTTCGAGCCGCATTAATTACATTCGCAAAACCAGAGAAAAATGTTTTACCAGTTTCTAAGTCATTGATAGCAATCAATTCATCAAAACTCGCCCCGGCACAGAATGCTCTTTCTCCTGCAGATTTTAGAATAATCACTTTGATGTCATCGTTGTTTCCTGCCGCTGTTATGGTGTCAGCTAATTTGTTTAAAATTTTACCAGGTAAAGAATTACTTAAAGGATGAAAGAATGCTATTGTTGCTATTCCATCCTTGTCAATTTCGATTTCTACTGTCCCTTGTTCTATTGCTGTTGTCATTCTTCTTGATCTTCTGAAAATGTTAATATGTAACCATTATTATCCACTACTGAGAATTCGATGGTATTGTAAAATGTGCTGTCTAAGTCTGAAATAATTTCAACTTCGTTGTTAAATAACTCTTCATGTATTTCAGTAACTCTATCTACTTTAATGTAAAAAGTTAATCCACCACCAGGTTTTTCACCTTGTAATCTTGGAACACCTTTCTTAAGACTTTTAGTGGATTGGAACATCATCACCACATCATTTCGTTTAACCATGGCCCAATCTAAGCTTCCTGTTTCTGGGACGGTCATTAATAATGTAAATCCTAAGATGTCAGTATAGTATTCAATGGTTTCTTCAACATCGTTTACCATTAAGTTGGGTGTAAGTGATTGTAGTGCCATAGTTTTAGTCTTGATTTTTAAATTTTATCATTGTTAGTATAGTTGCCAATGCAACAGTTTCTCCTGTTTCATCATAAACATCCACTAAAAATTTTACGATTCCTTTTTTGATGTCCATGCCTTTATCTAATACTTCTCCTTCTTCCGCTACTTTTTTCTCTTGAGATATTTTTTCCTTACAGGTAAAGCGAACCCCAATAGTCATTCCAGGATAAACAGGTTTTGTAAATCGACATTCATCTATCCCATAATTGAGCAAAACAGGTCCTTTAGGCCCATCAACAAATAATCCTGCCGCCCTTGATAGTACCCAATAACCATGAGCTACATTTTGCTCAAAAATAGTTCCATCCAAAGAATCAGGATCAACATGCGCATAGAAATGATCTCCACTTAAATTAGCAAAATTGACAATGTCTTCTGGCACCACATGATGCTTATCGGTAATTACTGTATCTCCAATTTCAATTTCCTCAAAATACTTTTGGAAAACATGTTGCTCTGTTATTGTTTGTTCCCCACCATATTGATACTGTTGAGTAACTTTAGTTAACATGGTTGGTGATCCTTGAATTGCAGTTCGTTGTAAATAGTGCATAATCCCACGTTTGCCACCCATTTCTTCACCACCACCAGCACGACCTGGTCCACCATGCGTTAACAAAGGCATAGGAGAACCATGTCCCGTACTTTCCTTAGCACAAGCAGCGTTTAGAATTAATATTCTACCATGCATTGAGGCAGCTCCCATTACAAAATCTTGAGCAATTTTAGCATCATTGGTAACAATTGAACATACCAATGATCCTTTTCCCATATTAGCCAACTCTATGGCTTCATTTAAATCCTTGTAAGGAATGATAGTAGAAACAGGACCAAAGGCTTCTATGTTATGACAATCTGTATTTTTAAAAGGATCTTTGTTTAAGAATAAGATCGGAGATATGAATGCCCCCTTATTTTTATCGGCTCCTGTAACTTCAAACTCGTCCAAATCGCCAAAAACAATTTCTTGAGTTTTGGCCAGTTGCTCTACTTTTTCTCTTACTTCATTTACTTGTTCTTGACCAGCCAAAGCTCCCATTCTCACACCTTCTACAGAAGGGTCTCCAATGGTAGTTTTTGCCAAGCGTTGCCCTAAAGCAATTTGCACATCTTCAACCAATTTTTCTGGCACAATAATTCTACGAATTGCAGTACATTTTTGGCCACACTTCGTTGTCATTTCTCTTTGAACTTCTTTAATGAAGAGGTCAAATTCTTCTGTTCCTGGAACTGCGTCTTCACCTAAAATAGCAGCATTTAACGAGTCAGCCTCCATGTTAAACGGAACAGCCTCTTCTAAGAGCCTTGGATGAGCTTTAAGCATTTTTCCAGTAGATGCAGAACCAGTAAACGTTACGACATCTTGATTTGTAACATGATCAATAATTCCATTGGCAGAACCACAAATTAATTGTAATGCTCCCTCAGGAATAATCTTTGAATCAACAATTTCTTTCACCATTAACTCCGTTAAATAACACGTAATGGTCGCTGGTTTAACAATGGCAGGAACTCCAGCCATAAAGTTTACCGCTATCTTTTCTAACATTCCCCAAACCGGGAAGTTAAAAGCATTGATGTGTATGGCAACTCCTTGTTTTGGTACCATAATGTGATGACCAATAAAAGTTCCTTCTTTAGAAAGTGGAGCCATATCTCCATCCACATAAAAGGGTTGGTCGCCAAATTGTCTTCTCAAACTTGCGTTGGCAAAAATATTACCAATCCCTCCCTCAATGTCTATCCAACTATCTCCTCTTGTCGCACCAGTTTGTGCACTTACTGCATAAAATTTCTTTTTGATACTCATTAAGTGAAGTGCCAATGCTTTAAGCATTAGACCTCTTTCCTGAAATGTCATTTTTGCTAAAGCTGGGCCACCCACTGTACGTGCATAATCCATCATTGCAGCAAAGTCTAACCCTTTACTTGATGCAGTGGCCAATTGTTCGCCAGTTATCGCATTATACAAGGGTTTTCCTTCTCCTTCTCCTTCTATCCATTTGCCTTGAGCATAATTCTTCGTCTTCATAAAATTGGTGTTTTTAGGGCATCTAAATTAGGAGATTAAAAGCAAAAAAGATACAATTTTATAAAAAATAAAAACTAAAATTAGTGGTGATTTTAAAAGTAATGCTATTCAAGATTAATGTAATCTCCAAACAGCATTAATTCTTTATCTTTCGTAGAAACTTCGTCTTTTGTTTGCCATCCAATTAGGTATTGGGTAATAGGAGTAATTTCCAAACTATCCAGGATGTCTAAGTTTACATTTTTCATGATGGCATGCGGGTATTCTCTTAGTATGTAGGTCTTGTTATTAGATCCTGAAGCCACATTAGCATGTCTTCTGCCATATCTTTTACGCAATTTTTTATCAATTTTCACATATTGATAATTCACATTGTAAAAATCTTCTGCTCCGAATTGGTGCAAGAACTCATGGGCAAAAATGGTTGGCTTCTTGGATTGAGAGATGATGGAATATTCACTTGAATTTTCATTGGAAAAGCTATTGTTATTGTGAAAAGTAACAGAGCTTTCTTTTCGTATGGGATTGTTTAATACTAACATTAAGGCAATGTTGTCTGTTTGATACACCTCTCTAAGACTGTAAATTAATTCATCTCTTCCACTTATCTCTCTCTTAAGATGTGTATGCTTTTTACGGAGATCACCATATACTAATTTGGCTACTTTATCCGACCATTTATGTATTTTTTCTATTCCTTTTTTAGCATAGAAGAGATGATGGTTAACAGATTTATAGGGCAGGTTAGCTTTTATGGTATGAATAGAATCTTCTACTGAATGGTGAACAATTTGTAAGTCTAATTTTATGTTATTTTTCGTAGCTTCTTTGTTAATCCAGTTTTCTGCTGTTTGAATTGATTTTTTGGTTTGATCGATATCATATGAAGACCAATAGGTTGAACTCTTTTCATCAACATAAACAATGTATAGAACAGTTTTTTCTTTCAATTCTTTACAAATATTTGTCGATTTTCCTCGCATGGATATAGGCCTGTTGTCCCCAGAATTATAATTGTATGGGATGTAACATGAAGTCAATAAAATTGCAAGAGAGATGACTGTCAATTTTTTCATAGAAACAAAGTTTTGAAGTTATAAATACTAACGGTACCTAAATACAATTAGTCTGCCACAAATTAAAAATGACAATTTTGATTGCTATAAATTAAAGTAGTAGGTGGTAGGATAAACTTAAATTGAAGTCTCTGAAATCAGTTGTTCATTCAATTCCTCAATGGATATGTTGTAGTTAATTCTGCCTTCTTTCGCTAAGGATATTTTTCCCGTTTCTTCAGAAATAATAATGGCAATTGACCGAGAAGTTTCTGTCATTCCTGCTGCAGCACGATGTCTTAACCCAAAATGAGCTGGAAATTCTTGGTTTTCTGAAACAGGTAAAATACAACGTGCAGCGATAATGGTATTGTTTTCTATAATTACGCCACCATCATGTAGAGGACTATTTTTAAAGAAAATGGATTCTAAAACTGCCGAAGAAAGTGTAGCATTAATCTTCTCTCCTGTATTCGAATAATACTTTAGTTCAGACTTTAAGTCCAATATAATTAATGCACCTGTTTTTGTGTTGGCCAAGTTTTTAGAGGCAATAATAATTTGGTTAACATTCAATTTTTCCTTTTCAGTTTCATTGGGGTTTAACATTTTTAATAGCTTGCCTCGTCTTTTTCCAGAAAAGAAACTGTTGTTTCCAATTAATAATAAAAATCGTCTTATTTCTTGTTGGAATACAATAATTAACGCCAAAACACCCACACCTATAAATTGCCCTAAGATTTCACTCAAGAGCTCCATTTGTAAGGCCTCTACAATTTTCCAGAAAAGATAGATGGCCAATATGCCTAAGAAAATACGAATGGCAACAGTTCCCTTTACCAATTTATACAATTGGAACATAATGATGGCAACTAACAAAATGTCGATGACATCTAACCATCTAAACGTTATAAAAAGGAGTGCATTATGCATGTGTCAAAAGTAACATTTATTCTTCTTCATAGTGTGCGTTAGCAATATCCAATAATACATCATAAACGTTTTGATTTAACAATTTTGATTTCAACCAGGCATAATATGCCATGGCCTGCAAATCTTCTTGTTCAGCTGGGATTTTAACCAAAGTTGATTGTACTTCTTCAATAAATTTCTGGTCTTTCAAATAGGTTGGATGATTAATAATTGTTTTTACGGTTTGAATAAATTGATTAGCCCTTCCATATAAAGGATGATTAAATAAGTGAGAGAAACTGTGTTCGAATGATCTTATTCTGTTCAAAGCAATTTCATAGTTCTCTAATTCATACTGTATCATTATCTCAATCATGTTCTTTTTGAGCACCCATTCAATTCCCATTTTTTTAGTTAACCATTTGTCAGAATGGCTAAGAGTTTGGACAATGAAATTGCTTTTTTTGTACTCACCTGCATATCCATAATAGATAGTTAGGTTCATCTTAATGTTTAACTGATCTTCTATTAATAGTTTGTTAAATGCTGTTGATTTAATGTTGTCAAGCAATTCAATGGATTTATCATTCTGGTTTAAGAAGGCAAAATTGGCTGCCGAAAGCATAATGTGCTTCGGGTAAAATTGCTTATAATAAGATTTATTGTATTCAAGCATACTGGTATACATTTGATCCAAGTAAGCATTGGACTCATCAAATTTTCTATTTCGGTAAAGAATGTGAGAAATCATATACAGGATATGAATTTTGTAAAAATGGTTTTTTTTCGAAAAACCGTGTTGAGCGATTAACTCTTTATACATCTTAATAATATATGGCTCAAAATTGTAAAAATCTTTTTTCGAAAGCATAACCTTTCTGGTAAGGTCTAGCACTTTGTATAAAATTTCTGGGCGCTTAAATACAACATCATTGAGTTTATACTTTATTAAAAGGGCTTCAATAACCTGATTGACGTTTTTGTCTTCTCCTTTTAAAATAATTTCATTGATTTCTTTTTTGATAAAGTTGTATGCAATCTTTGTCCTTTCATTCTCATCTACCAACTCTTTATTTGCTGTCCATTTTTTATAAATCTCATTGATGTCTGGCGCAAATTCACTATCGGATTCATCTATTTGTAAATGATAGATGTTGTTCAACAATTCATAATGCTCGTTGTCAATGGCTGCTTGTTCTGCCTTAACAAGTGTTCTCCATCCGAATTCATTACTTTGATTTTTAAATAAATAGGAGGCCAGTGAGATTAAGCCAGTAATGGAAGACGTAGCTGTGGTATCATCATCAATCTGCTTTAGTACAATAAAATCTGTAAGGTGTTTTAACAGTCTTTTTCGTAAGGTGTGATAAGCAACTTTGTTTGGTGTTTTGTACAACTTCTCTTGAATCGATTTTGCATCTATCTGCTCATTTATTAATTCAAATAAATCTAAGTCTTTACGTTGTTTTTTACTTTTCTGCCTGTTAATGAAAACCCTAAACTCTCTCTTGTCGTCTTCTGATAAGGTATTGATTAATTCTTGTAATTTATCCATAATAAAAAGTCAGTAATATATTTGATAAAACTACAATAAATAAAGGTTTACAGCAAGAATGTGTTGAAACTAAAAAGTCAGTAAACATGCTTTAATGGCTTGCCGAATAATTTCTACTATTATATGTTTGCTCCAGATTTAACTAACTAAACAAAAAATGAAAACAATCAACAAACTAAAAACTAATTTGCTTTTTATATTCTTAATGCTTGCATTAGTGGGGAATGCCCAATTAGAAGAAGGTAAATTTAACATTTCATTGAGCCGTAAAGTGCCTGTGAATAAAACCAAACTAATGCGTAGTAATCTTGTGGGATTAGATGCAGAATACATGGTGACGGATAATGTTGGCCTTAATTATGCCATGTCCGGAGGTGAAGGTGTATTTCATATGCCTGGAGGGATTGTCGTAGGAGCTGCGTTGCTATGTGTTGCTGCAACGGCTGGAGGTAACGCTGAAATGTTATTGTATTCATTTGCCATTCCAGAAGGTGTAACTTATAACGTTAAAGTTTTACCCTACACCTATGTATCGCCTTATGTTAACCCTTTAGGTTTAGAAGTTCATCGTGAAACTGAAGAAAGATGGGACTATTTTTTAATGGGTTCTGCCGGGGCAAAGCTGAAAATGTTTATTCCTGTGAACGATAATTTCGATGTAGTTTTTAGCACGTTTTACGAAGCCCAATTAGAGTATAGGTCAGATCAAAAGTTAGGAGTAAGGGCAGGATTAAGTTGTGGCATATCTTTCTAATCTAAAATAGATAATATTATATTTAGCGAATGAAAAAAATAATTTATGGCCTGGCTGGCCTCCTCATCATAACACAATTGTTCTCATGCATGCCATCGAGAGTGGTTAGGCCTTTGGATAAAGGACAGAGAGCAGTTGGAGCTCATTTAGGAGGGCCATTAATTGGTTTTGCAGGAACAACGATTCCCATGCCTTTTACATCAATAATGTACGCCCAAGGGGTTACAGAAAAAACCACCGTTTTCGGTAGTGTACATACCACTTCTTTGTTGTTTGGAGTAATTCAAACAGACATAGGAGCTTGTCATAACCTTTATTACAATGACAGCTTAAGAATAGGGTTAAGTGTAACACCAGCGGTAAATATGGCTTACGACAAATGGGAGAGTAATTTTAAATTGTGGCCTCAGGTAGATGTTAATATGTACTGGGACATTAGACCTAAAAAAAGCTTTGTTTACGTTGGTGTAGACAATTGGTTTGAGTTAGCGAATACAAGGGAACATGATCAACCACAAGAGAACAGGTGGATTGTCAACCCACAGATAGGCTACACGAATGTGCGTGATAAATGGAACCACAACATAGAATTTAAATACTTGGCACCTAACCTTGATAATGAGCCGGGAGTAGTAGATTATAAGGGGGTAAGTGGTAAAGGGGCGATTGGAGTGTATATCAGTTTTATTAGAAAATTTTAGAAGGATGAGAAAGTTATTTATTTATATCATAGTAGGAATTTCACTAACCAGTTGTTTTCGCTTGGATGATAATTTATTTGATCCGGAGGCTGGAATTACAGAGTACAAACTGGATGGTTATGATGGAGAACAGCATTTCGTTTTAGATGCTTCGTATGCGATTCCGAGTAATTTGGTTAGCATCTTTACATTAAACTCACAATCGCCATCAGAAGCAACCCCAACAACCATATATGCCATTTACATTGGAGATGTAAACACAATTAGTACGGATACAGTAATCATGTATTGTCATGGAAACTCCAAGCACATGGATTATTATTGGCAACGTGCAAAATTGTTAGCACATTGTGGCGGTAAAAATAATTATGGGGTGATGATGGTGGATTACAGAGGTTATGGATTGAGTGAAGGAGAGCCATCAGAAGATGGACTGTATGCAGATGTAGATGCTGCATTAAACTGGTTAAAAGGAAGTGGGTTAACTGATGATCGCTTAGTGATGTATGGATACAGTATGGGCTCTGCACCTTCTTGCGAGTTAACTTCAAAACCAAGATCGCTAACTCCTGCTAAATTAATTTTAGAAGCCCCATTTGCTTCTGCTGCTGTGATGATACAAGATGCCAGTGTGTTAGGCTTGCCACCATCTTTTATTACCAATTTAAAAATCGACAATGCGGAAGAGATTAAAAATATAAGTCAGCCCTTAATGTGGATGCATGGAACAGAAGATTTATTCTTAAACGTCAATACACATGGACAAGTGGTATACGATAACCATCAGGGTGTTTACAAAGAAGCACATAAAATAAATGCTACAGATCATGATGACCTTCCTCCGATGTACGGTTATCAAAATTATCGTAATAACATTGACGTTTTTATTAAGAAGTAAGCAAGATTTTACCGCATGCTAAGTTAAAGCAACCGATTATCCATCCATGTGATGTTGTTATTGATTAAATGACTATATTTATTAGTGAAAACAATAATATTTATGAAATTACAGCAGCTCTTACTACCCATTTTCCTTATTACATTTACCGTTCAATCGTATGCTCAAGACTACGTTTCTGAAGAAAAAATAGAATTAGAAGTAGTGCGTTCCGATTTTTCAATGGGAATTAGCCCCATCGTTTTCGTAGCTATTAATGATTATAGTAGTGGTCCAGGAATTGGGTTGGAATTGATGGGTCTGTACGCTTTAGATAATAATTTTTCAGTTGGAGGTTTTTTAAAAGTAAAAGGAGAATTGAACGAGTCAGGAATTTCGGGGCCAGGGAGTGGTTATAATGGAAATGGAACATTGTTTGAACATGGAGCGGGGAGTGTTGGAGCCATTTTCGAATATAAAATTTTTAATAAGGTTGGGTTTAATTTAAGAACTGGGTACGAAGAAATTATTGACAATGATCGTTATGATCCCGGATTTGTATACGGTGGTGGAGTTAGTTTATATATCAAGAGGGATGATGCTAAAAGAGCACTTCATAGTTTTAACTGGGGAATAACATTTGAAGGGAACAACTTTACAAATGTGGATATTTTGAATCCAGGGACTAATAAATTTGAATCAACTGAAATCAATTCCTTTTACATTCAGTTCGGATGGAGAATTCAGTTTCATGGGCTAAAACCCAGAAATTAACTTCTAATTTAACACTCTTTAACATCTTATCGAAAAGTCAGTATAAATTATTCTAAAATACTGTTTTTATTGAATTTTGTTGGATATTTATTTATTCAAAAAGTCAGTAATCTGTCCTGATGTGTTTGCCTGAATTGGACTCACTTTCTATGTTTGTTTAGAATTTTAAAACGAACACTATGGAAGGTATCATCATTTTTTTATTACTTGCAATTTTAGCGCTACCAGTCATTTTATTGATATGGTTTAAAACATCAACCAGTAGTTTAATTAGAGAAGTAATGGCGAAAGTCAATTTGCTGCACATTAAACTGGATAAATTAGAAAAAGGAAAGGAGGAGATTAAAGATCCAATACAGGATGAAGACAGTGTAACCATAGATGAAAGGGTGGTGACATTAATGGAATCTTTACCAATAGAAGAAAAAGAGGTTGAACAGAAAGAAGAACCAAAGGAAGAAATAAAAGAAGAAGTAAAAGAACCTATAATTGAGGAGGTACAACCAAAAGTGGTTCAACCAAACCTTCCAGAAAAGAAAGTTGAACCCAAAGTAGCAATCCCTAAAAAACCAAAGCAAGCAGCTTTTGTAAAACCTAAAAAGGAAAAGAAAAGAGATATCGAAAAATTTATTGGAGAAAATCTCATCAATAAAATTGGTATAGGAATTTTGGTATTAGGGATTGCTTATTTTGTACGATACGCTATTGATAAAGAATGGATCAGTGAAATAGGTAGAGTAGCAATCGGAATTTTAAGTGGAGGTGTATTAACACTTTTTGCTCATCGAATGCGAAAAACATTTACGGCATTTAGTTCAGTATTGGTTGGAGGGGCAATGGCAGTATTTTATTATACGATCTCCATAGGGTTTCACAATTATGAGTTATTCAGTCAACCCGTAGCATTCTCACTAATGGTATTGATTACCGGATTTTCAGTCTTACTATCCATTAGTTACGACAGAAAAGAACTGGCTATTTTAGGATTAATTGGCGCTTTTTCAACGCCATTAATGGTAAGCAATGGTGGAGGAAATTATCAAGTATTGTTTAGTTATTTGGCCATTGTAAATGTAGGAATGTTAGTGTTGGCCTATTTCAAAAAATGGAATGTGGTTAACATCCTTTCCTTTGCTTTTACAGTAGCGATGTATGGAGCTTGGTTTGTTTCAAAAATAATTGATGTGGAACAACCACCATATAAAGGAGCAATGATATTTGCTGCCATTTTCTATGTTATTTTCTTCTTTATGCACATTGTAAATAATGTAAAAGAAAAAAGAAAATTTAAAGGATATGAGTTTGGATTGATGTTATCAACAACAGCATTGTTTTACGCTGCAGGAATGTCTATCCTATTTTTATCAGGGCATAAAAATTACCAAGGATTATTTACGATTGGTTTAGGTGTATACAACCTTCTATTTGCTTTCCCATTATTTAAGCGAAAAAATGTAGATAAGTCATTGATCTTTTTATTGATTGGAATGGTATTAACCTTTGTAAGTTTAGCCGCTCCAGTGCAGTTGTCAGGGAACTACATTACTTTATTCTGGACAACAGAAATGGTTCTGCTACTATGGTTAGGTCAAAAATCTAACATCAAATTCATGAAGCTGAGTTCATTGGTAATATTAGGTTTAATGTTAGTGAGCTTACTAATGGATTGGCAACAAATCTATTTCGATTATGGAACATCATCCTTGTCAGTAATCGTGAATAAAGGTTTCATAACAACCATATTCAGTATAATAGGTGTAGTTGCTTATTCAAGGTTATTAAATAACGAAAAGGAGAAAGATTTCCTTTCTGGAGTTGGAGTAAAGTTGATCAAAAACATGGCTGCAATTATTGTTGCTTCACTCATCTATTTGATAGGTATAATCGAAATCGGGTTTCAGATTAACTATCGATTAGGTGACGCTGCTTTAGCAACAATTAGCATAATGGGATACACTTATTTATTCTTATTAGGATTATGGATGTATGCGAAAGCAATCAACAACAACCTCTTAGAAAAAGGGGTTACGCTAACAGCTGTAATTACATTGTTTATCTACCCATTATTCCACGGATTAGAAGTAGCGATAAGAGAAGATTATATGGCCGGAGAAGTATCATTTTGGAATTTTGGAATACAGTACTTTAACCTTGCATTAATCGCTGTTATTGGAGTCCAGTTGTTTAAAAATGTAAGAAAATGGTTTGGAATGAGGTCTGATATTGGTAAAACAACCGTTTGGGGATTGTCTCTGTTGGGGTTAATTGTAGCTAGCATCCAATTGAATCATCAAACCCTATTGATCTTCTTTGACCAATTTCAGGAAAATGCGCATTTCATCAATAAGCAAACCGTAAAAATTGGTTATCCAATTGTATGGGGTGTTGCCTCTTTTGTACTAATGTTGGTGGGTATGAAATACAAGTACAGAACATTACGAATTATTTCATTGAGCATATTTAGTGTAATATTGGTTAAACTCTTTTTGTTCGACATCAAAGGAGCATCAGAAGCTGGTAAAATAGTAGCCTTTATATTATTAGGCGTACTGTTATTAGTAATCTCATTTATGTATCAAAAACTAAAGAACCTGTTATTAGACAATGGTTCTGATAAAAAATAGAAACATGAAAAAGGTAATCTTTATAACCCTCAGTTTATTGTTTGCTGGTAGCCTTTATAGCCAGGGCTACCAGTGGCAAACTGAGGTAGAAAAAATCGACAAAGAGGCATTCTATAAAATAGATTTACAGCCTAAAATTGTTGGAAAACTGAATACACAGTTTTCAGACATCAGAATAAAAGATGGGACAGGAAAAGATGTTCCTTACTTTATTGAAAAAGAGCCATTTTCAGTAACCAAACGCGTATTCAAGGAATATGATGTAGTTAAAAAAATAAGGTGGCGAAATGGGGCTACAGTCTTAGTGGTAGAAAACGAACACAAAGATACCATCAATAACATCCAGCTTCAGATCAAGAATTTTGATGTTAGAAAGCATTTAGAATTGGCTGGAAGTGACGATTACAACAATTGGTACACCATCAAAGAGGATTATACCTTTCATTCTGCCAATGGACACCATACCACATCAGAAGTAAAGAGTTTAAATTTCCCTTACACCGATTACAAGTATTACCGAATTATCATATTCGATTGTTTCAGTTTACCAATTAATGTGATGAAAATAGGGTATTTTGATACCTATCAAGAACAAGGTAAATTTAAAAAACTGGAAGCACCAGTGTTAACTCGTTTTGATAGTACGGAAACCAAACAGACTTACATTAAAGTAAATTTTGCGGCAATTCCTTATTTTGATAAGCTCACCATCAAGGTAGATAAACCAGCTTATTATTACAGAAATGCTAAAATTTGCTTTAAGCATACTGATAAAAAAGGACGGACGTATTACGAGGTAGAGGATTACATCACCCTCAATTCAAACAGTGATTTTACGATTCATTTTTCTGATTTTCAGCACAAGGAGTTTTACATTGTAATAGACAATGAAGATAATCCACCGTTGGAAAACGTTAGGGTAGAGGCCTATCAGTTAAACAGGTATTTAATCACACATTTAGAGTCAGGAAAAAATTATAAATTAGTTTTTGAAAACGAGAACATATACACTCGACCTAATTATGACATCAACCATTTCAAGTATAAAATACCTGATGATATTCAGTTGCTAACAACAGGGAGTATAACTTCCATTCAATACAAAACAACCAAAAAAGTTATTACTTCAACGTTGTGGATGTGGGGAGCGATTGCTGTAGTAGCTTTGTTGTTAGGGTACATGTCATACAAAATGATAACAGAAATGCAAAACACAAAACAAGATGGAAACGTTTAAGAAAATATTAAAATGGAGTACCAAATTATTTTCCTTAATAATTTTAGGATTGGTTTTCTACATTATAGGAGCTCATGTAGTAGAAGCAGATTTTTCAAATTTGCCAATATTGACAACCAAAGAAACACAATTGGCAATTAGTATGGGATTACTATTCTTAGGAACGCTGATTGCCTTGAAATGGGAGTTAGTTGGAGGAATCATTACCATATTAGGCTATGTAGGATTTGTAATTGTAGAAGGAGAAATGGTAAATAATATGGTTTTTAATCTTTTCCTTTTATCAGGAGTATTAAATTTAGTGTTGTACTGGATGAATAGACAAAGAATATAAAATGGATTGGTGATATGAACTGGGCTAAAAAAATAGGCAAAACCATCTTAAAAGGGATCTTCCTTGTGGTAGGTTTTGTAGCTGTTTATTTTTTAGCAGCTGTTTCCTCTCAATACATCACTACCAATAATGATTACGTTGAACCCATGGATGGGACAGAAATTTTCATTGTTTCCAATGGTGTTCATGCTGATATTTGTTTGCCATTAGATATGAATAGAAGGTACTGGATTGATATGTTTCAGGCGAAAGATTTTACAACATTGACAAACCAACCGCAATACATTTCTTTTGGCTGGGGAGATAAAGGTTTTTTCTTAGATACCCCAACGTGGGACGATTTAACTGTTGGTACAGCACTTAAAGCTGCTTGTTTGCCTTCTAACACCGCAATGCATGTTTCTTACTTAGAAGAAAAACCAAAATTGTCAGAAAGAATAAAATCATTTAGAGTGGGAGAGGAAGCTTTAGAAAGAATGGAAGCATATATTCTTTCGTATATTAAGCTGAAGAATAATTTGCCTCAACTCATAGATTGTTGTCGTTACCCAAATGTTCACGATAATTTTTATGAAGCAAATGGGAGTTATCATATGTTTAGAACGTGTAACGTATGGACCAATCAAGTAATCAAAGAAGCAGGAGTTAAAACGTCCATTTGGACACCTTTTGATGCTGCTATTTTATACCAATTTGAAGAATGACCATTGTAAACAGATATTATAGAGGTATTGTGTTAATAGCGGTATTTATTGTTACGGCTATCTCATTGAACTTATTGGATCCTATTGCGCAGGATCTGGCCTATCATCGATTTTCGGATTGCCGTACGGTCTTAGGGGTTCCCCACTTTATGGATGTGATGAGTAACCTTCCTTTTTTAATCATTGGTTTTATGGGGATTCGGTTGGCACGTAAATCATTTAGGAAAGGCACTATGGCGGAATTCCTAATGACTTTTGTCTTGTTTATTGGCGTATTTTTTACAGGAATTGGATCTGCTTTTTACCATTATGAACCGAACAATTTTGCATTGATATTTGATCGTTTGCCCATGACGTTGGTTTTTACCCCATTTTTTGCCACCATAATTTATGATTATGTAGACAGAAGAGTAGGAGCATGGGTATTTTATACTTTTTTAACCTTGGGTATTTACAGCATTTTTTATTGGTACTATACCGAAATAACTGGTGTTGGTGATTTACGATTGTATGCCTTTGTGCAGTTTTTTCCAGTTGGAGCTGTGCCGTTAATTCTGATTTTTTATAAGAACAGTGAACTGTATACTAAGCTACTGCTTTATGCCTTTGGCGCCTATGCTTTAGCCAAATTGTTTGAACATTACGATACTCAAATTTTTGAATTTTTGGGTATCATTAGTGGACATACCATTAAGCATTTGTTTAGTGCTTTAGCGGTTTATTTTATTTATAAGATCTATTTGTTCAGAATTAAAATTCAACAATGAAAAAGTTACCCATCATATTGATACGATTCCGATTGATGCTTGCATTTATCATTCCGATAATATGTGTGTTTGAATCAACTCCAGTCCGAATCATTGTCATCTCACTTATTGTATTAGGGGTACTGTCGGATATTTTTGATGGGGTGGTAGCGAGAAAATACAATGTGGCGACCGAAAAAATCAGAAAATTAGACAGTAATGTGGACCTTTTATTTACCATAAGTATAGTGGCCGGGATTTTCATAATGAATGCTGAATTTGTCCATTACATTCCCGCAATTGCAACAATAGTCGGGTTAGAGTTGTTGACTTACATTGTCTATTGGCTAAAGTTTAAAAAGCAGCCATCTAATCACTCTTATTTGACCAAAGCTTTTGGAGTCGTGTTGTTTTTTAATTTTTGCATGATAATAGGCTGGAATAATTTTGAGTTTTTAAACTTATTACTGTTAATTAGCATCTTGTCGTATGTAGATGGATTTGCCATCTTGTTTCGATTAAAAGAGTGGAAAGCAGATAATAAGAGTGTATTTCACATCAATAAAGTAAAAGGTTGAAAAGGAAAATTTTCATATCGTTAGTCGTTGTTCTGGTATTACTGAGTAGTGTAGTAATGGCAGTAACCAACCCTGTGTGGGTTAAAAGGGTATTTGTAGAAGCTGTAGAGGTAGACCCTAATGACATTAAAAATGATGTGGAAACCTTGTGTTCTACTACCGAATATAGAAATGCCGCAAATGTAGAATCGTTAAACGAAGCAGCCAGTTACATTGCAGACGAATGGTTGGAGCTGGGGTTAGAAGTAGATACCCAAGCTTATATGGTAGAGGAAACAGAATACAAAAATTTGATATGCTCCTTTGGACCTGAGGATGGAGAACGCTTAATTGTGGGAGCACATTATGATGTATGTGAGGATCAAGCCGGAGCAGATGACAATGCAAGTGGTACGGCAGGATTATTAGAGTTGGCGCGCTTGCTTCAAAAACACCAGCCTGAGTTGGCCTACCGCATCGATTTGGTAGCTTATACTTTAGAAGAGCCACCATACTTTAGAACAAAATACATGGGAAGTGCCGTGCACGCCACCTATTTACATGACAACAGCATTCCAGTAAAAGCGATGATCTGTTTAGAAATGATCGGTTATTTTTCCGATGAAAAAGGCTCACAAGATTATCCAGTAGGGCTATTGAAAATGTTCTACCCCAATACAGGGAATTACATTAGCGTGGTGAGTAAAATGGGTGGAGGAAATGGCAAACTCACCAGAAAAGTAAAGAAAGGAATCAAACAAGGAAGTAACATTGATGTTACCTCTATCAATGCCCCAGCAAAAATGCCAGGAATTGATTTTTCAGATCATTTAAACTATTGGAAATACGATTACGATGCAGTGATGGTAACCAATACTGCTTTTTACCGCAATAAAAATTACCATGAACCAGGCGATTTACCAGAAACCTTAGACTATGATAAAATGGCTGAGGTGATAAAGGGAGTTTACCATACTATAATTGATTTGGATTAGAAAGTTATACCCTCACACCAATCACCCGTTCGACAGGCTCAGGGTAAACTGCTCCATAGGCTTATATTCTAACGCCTATTACGCACACATCATCCACCTGTTCTAAATCACCTCTCCAGGTTTCAAAAGTTCTATCAATGCTGCTGCGTTGTTCTTCCATAGGCAAGCCTTGTATGCTCAACAACAATTCCCTAAAGGATTTAGATTTAAACTTTTTACCCTTCTCACCACCAAATTGATCCACATAACCGTCAGAGAAAATGTAAAAGGTATCTCCTTTTTCCAATTCAAAGGTGTGAGTGGTGTAGGGCTCACTCCTGAAAAACTGACCAACAGGTTGCTTGTTTCCTCTGGTTTCGATCAATTCACCATTGCGAATAAGCCACAATGGGTTATGTGCTCCAGCATAGTGCAAGGTGTTTCCTTCTAAAGAACACAAAGCAATGTCCATTCCATCTTTTACTTCTTCATCCGACTTGTCAAACTCCTGGATGATAATCTCCCTGGCTTTATCCAACAACTTTCCAGGGTCAGTTAAGCCATGCTCTCGAACAGATCGATTTAGTGCATTATTACACACCACACTCACCATTGCTCCTGGTACACCATGACCTGTACAATCTGCAGCTGCAAACAATACTTTATCGCCAACGTGTTGCATCCAATAAAAATCTCCCGCAACAATGTCTTTAGGTTTGTAGAGTACAAAAGAGTCTTTTAAAAATTCCTTTACTAATTTGTCGGTTGGGAGTATGGCCGATTGAATGCGCTTGGCGTAATTGATGGAATCTGTAATCTCCCTGTTCTTTTCCTCTACAATCTCTTTTTGTGTTCTCAATTCAGAAGTTCGAGTGCTCACGGTTTTTTCTAAAATTACTTTCGCTTTACGCAATTGCTCCGTGCGGTACCTGAAAAAACCAATGATAAAAATAATTACAGCCAATAGTACAAGGGTAATGAACCACCAGGTTTTCCAAAAAGGTTTGAGTACCTCAAAAGAAAAAGTAGCTCCTTCACCAGCTGTGTTATGCGCCATTGGAATTACTTCAAAGGTGTATTTTCCTGCTGGCAATTCATGAAATGTAATTTCTGAAGTACTTGTTTGCGGACTAAATTGCTCGTCCATTCCGATGAGTCTATAAGAGTAGGCCAGCTCATCCGTATAGTTCATACAAACCCCTTCAAAATTAAACGTGATGCGTTTTACCGAATGAGGAATAACGAGGTTTTTGGGTATTCCATTTATTTCGTTAATACTGCTACTGTATTGATGGATATCCGTTTCACCATAATCTAACAGTATAGAAGTGATGCTAAGGCCAGGCATTACAAACAATCGTTCATCCTCTTCTTTGTTGTAGCTCATTAAACCTTGATCGGTGCAGATTAATAAGTTCCCATTTGCCGTTTGGGCCATGGAAGCTTGAATGCATTCTGCATCAAAACCTTCCCATTTGCTATAATTGGTTATGGTGAAATTGCTATCGAGGTTCATAACAACTCGGCTTAACCCTTTTACGGAAGCGCACCAAATGGTATCCTCTTCCACGTAGACCGAAACAATGGCATTGTGTAATAAACCGTCCGATTTAGTAATGTTTCTCACCCACACACCGTCATCAAGTATGGCCAATCCGCCACCATTGGTTCCGATGTATTGCATGCTGTTTTTTCCATGTGCAATGGTAAATACCTTGTCTGATAATAGGCCTTGTTTCGTTGAAAATAAACTGGCTTCTTCACCCACCATTTTTATCGCACCATAACCAAAAGAAGCAATCCAGAGGTTGTCATTAGGGTCAATAGAAATACCATAAGTGTGATCAGTTATAATTCCCTCAGGAGTATGGATCCGTTCAAAACGATCATTGTATTTCCATATGCCCTGTCCCCAGCTATTGATGTAAATGTTTCCTTTGGCATCTTCAACAATCTCTTTACCGTTAACAATAATGTTGTGTTCAGGGTCTAAGTCAACCAACCGGCCATTTTTGATGTAGCCAATTTGTTTTTCTCCAGTATACCATAACCTGTTATGTTGATCCATGTGGATGGCGGTTATTGGTTTGGAAAGTTGCTGAGGAAGCAGTGGTGAAAAGTCACCATCTTTCCCACTAAAAATACCCTTGGAAGTGGCCACCCAAATGAGATTATCTTGCACTACCACATCAGCAATAAAGGTGTTTTCGATGCCTTCCTTTTTACCATTCTTGGTAAATAGGGCATCATTAAAACGGGTTAATCCTTTGCCATAAGCACTTAACCAAACGCCACCTTCCTTGTCCCTAAAAGTTCTAAAAACATTGAGCGCAGGGATGCCTTTGCTGCTATTGACGTATGTTTTTTCATTGGTTTTTTTATTCCAACGAATAAAGCCATCCTTATGCGTTCCAATGATCAGGTTGCCAAATCGATCTTCAGTAATGTCAAAAGTATAAGCTTCTGGTAGACCGTCTAAATTTCCATGAAAGGTAATCTCAGGGTTGATGTTGGTTGAAGGAAAGGAGTAGAGCCCATCACCAGTTCCTGCCCAAATGGTTTGATCTTGGTCTTCATAAATAAACAAGATGGTGTTATTGGTCATTCCTTTGGTTGAATCAATTCGTGCTATTGATTTCCAGTTGTACCTAAAAATTCCGTGGTGGTCGTTGTAATTGAACCACACATTATTTTTAGCATCCCCCATAATGTGGGTTACTGCATAAACCGGAAGATCGAAATCCAGTTGAGAAGTTTTCATGTCATTAATGAGGGTAATACCTCCACCATGACCTACCCAAACCTGTCCTTTGTAATCCGTAAATAGGCTGTAAACATTTTCATTGATGGTGCTGTCTTCAAAGGCATAAATGCTATCGTTGTGGAGGTAATGCACACCACCGCCCATGGTTCCAAACCACATTCTACCTTCATGATCCTGAGTAATGCCCCTAACAATACTATTGGTTAGGCCCTGTTCTAAATCGTAATTTTTAAAAGTAGCCCCGTTGAATTTTGAAA
The DNA here is from genome assembly GCA_029262875.1 of Flavobacteriales bacterium. GTDB lineage: Bacteria > Bacteroidota > Bacteroidia > Flavobacteriales_E > Vicingaceae. The sequence continues at coordinate 89,710 of JAJCYO010000075.1, read as the reverse complement.
CACCACCACCCATGGTTCCTGACCAAATGTAACCTGTGGCATCTTGGTAAATACACAATACTTGATTGTGCGGCATACCCGATTTCATGTTGTAATTTTTTAAAGGATATTGCTGAGCTGCAACAACGGCAACTTGAAAAAATAAAAATATAGACCACAGCAATCTCATGGTTTAAATATAGTAAAGATTTACAATTACAATTAACTCTCTATAATTTATGGGGAACTGGCACAAATTTCTATATTTGATTATGCAAAAAATAGTATCTCGATTACTCTTATTTTTAATTTGTAATATTTCTTTTTCAACTTATTATGCTCAAAGTGATAATGAGGGTAAGTACGATTTACTATGGCGAATAGAAGGAAATGGTTTGACTAAACCTTCTTATTTGTTTGGAACCATGCACGTTAAGGATGTTAGGGCTTTTAATTTTAGCGATTCTGTTATGACATCCATTGAGAAGTGTGATGTTTTTGCCTTAGAACTTCATCCCGATTCTATGGTTTATGCCATGTTTAAAAGAAGCTTTGATAGGGACACCAGCAATACCTTGAAAAAAACACTTAGTGAGACAGATTATAAAAAACTGGAAGAACAGTTTGAAGAAATTAATGGATACAGTATTGACGAATTAAAGTCAAGAAATCCTGTAGTTGTAGGTAGTTTATTAAGAAAAAGAGTATCAAAACCTACTGATAAAAACACCTTTGTAGATGCCTACTTATATGGAATTGCAAAGACTTTTAGTAAGGAGATAGTTGGACTTGAACAGATAGAAACACAACTCGATTTGTTTTATGGGGGGTCGGAAGAAGAGCAGAAAGAAACTATTTTAGGGTATTTAAAATATGAAACAGAAGAGTATCAGGATTATTACGATTCGTTTGTAGAAACTTATGGTAAAGGAGAATTAAAGGAGATTGAAAATAGCTTAAAAGACTCTGACTTTCAAAATACAATTATGAATGAGAGAAATGTTATCATGACCGAAAGCATGATAAAAATAATGAAAGAGAAATCATTGTTTGCTGCTGTTGGTGCTGCACATTTAATCGGTGACAAAGGAGTGGTTGGTCTGTTACGGGCAGCGGGATATACTGTAAGTGCCGTTGACGCAACTTTTACAGGTGTCGCTGATAAATACCAAATAGACCTATCAAAGATGAAATGGAAGGTTTATAAGAATGAAGAATTTGGTTATTCCATAGAAATGCCAGGAACCCCTTTTCCCATTAACAAGTACGAACCGATGAAAATGAGGCTGTTTTCTGATTTAACAACGAGTGCTGTTTTTTCTGTCAATACTATTGATTTTAGGGGTAATACTTTAAAATATGACGAAGCAGCTATTATTAAAAGAATATTAAACCGGTACAAAAAAAGTGAGACTACTAAAATTGTAAAGAAACGGAAGATCAATAAAAATGGATTTTCGGCTACGGAACTTATTTTGAGGAATAAAAGTAATTCACGCTTCAAAATTCAACTATTTATTAAGAATAATATACTCTATGTTCTTTTTGCGGGAATGCCCAATGCCAAGTTAGATCAACCTTATATTAATCGTTTTTTTGAGTCTTTCAAAAACCACGAACTCCCAGCCTTTAAATCAAAGAACTGGGAATTGTTTGATGATAAGGAAGGAGCATTTAGCATCCTGTTACCTAATGAGCCACAGGAAATTAAGAGAGAGGTTTCTAACCCACTTGATGAAGAAGGAGATCCCTACATTTTTAATATGCTGATGAGTACTCATGTACCTAACATGACCAATTATATTGTGGCATACAACGATTTACCTTTGGGTTATTATATGGATAGTAAAAATGATGAGGGGTTTAAACTGCTGATAGAAGAAATAAAAATGTCGAACACGATTATTGGAGATGTTGATACCATATGGTTGGATGGGGTAAAAGGAATTGAATTTAGACTAATGTTGAAGGATATTTATTTTTCTACAATGCGTATTTATATACGTGGAAATAGAGTGTATAAACTCATTAAACAAAACCTAACCCCAGAGATACAAACACAAACTGAGGATGATTTCTTTAGCTCCTATTCATTTTCAGGATATGAGCCACCAACGTTTCAAACCTTAGAACCAGAAGGAGAAAATTTCTCCATCCTCCAATTTTCAGAGTCAAAAATAGTAGTCGACTCTACAGTTGATTATTCGGGTTATGGAGGAGAAGTTACTAGTTGCTATACTACTAACCCTAATTCTGGGGGTGTTTATTTATTCGAATATTTTACCTTAACCGAGTATTTTAACGTGCAACACATCGATACCTTTTATGCCGATTTTATTGATCAAATTAGAGATTGGGCAGATACTATTGTTAGTGTTGATAGTATTTTTATGGACGGCATTTATGGTAAAGAGGTGTTGTTGGAAAATACATGGACAGATGGGCTTTCGAGGTACAGGTTGTGGTTGGATAACAATAAAGCGTATTTGGCCTCAGCATTTATTGGTAGAGATGAATTGTTCAGTGAAGAAACAAATACCTACTTTGAGTCTTTCAAAAAGACTAAAGAAAGTGACCTTTTTGATATTTATGTGTCGAAAGCTCAACTTATAATGACAGATTTGACGGCTGAAGATACATTGGTTTACCAGAAAGCATTGGGGGCATTAAATTATCATAAATTTGATAAAGAAGATTTACCTCTAATGTATGAAACTCTTTTTCAATCTTTTCCGGATGACACGACCAATATGGGTGCTCGATCAAATATCATTACGAGTATTGAACTTGTAGATGAAGTAGAATCAATTGATAAGTTGAAAACCCTGTATAAGGAAAAAGGAACCACAGACCCAATTAAAAGTACTATACTTACTTCATTGGTTGAGTTTAGTGATCCCAAGGGTTTTTCTGTTTACTTGGACCTATTTTTAAATAGTCCTCCCGATGTTCCTGAATCTACCTGGTCAATGTTTTGGCCCTTAAGTGATTCATTAGAATTAGTAGCTGACAACTTAGACCAGTTGCTACCTATGTTAGAAAATGAGGAGTACAAATCAAATGTGTTAAGCTTGGCCATTAATTTATTGGATAAAGACACTTTACCATACACCAAATTGGTTACAGACCATTTTAATGAGTTAACTAAGTATGCACTTCAAGATGTTGAAGTCTATTTTAAAGAAAAAGAAGTGAGTGAAAGCCTATGGTATTACAAACCTGAAATGTACAACTACCTTTCTATAATGAGAGGCGTTAAAAATCAACCGATTACAGATCAATATACCACAAAACTATTAGCTGGAAAAGCGAGTGAAGATTTAATAGCCACCGTAATGGCAGTTCGTATTGTTAACGGATTAACGGTCGATAAAAAGAAAGTTAAAAAGCTAATGGACAATGAAGACACGCGTTACGAAATGATAGTAGCTTACAACGAGACTGGACAAATGGAAGCAGTGCCTAAAAAATATCGTAACAACATGGAAATAGGAAGGTTAAAGTTACGTAACTATATTTATGAAGGTGATGATTATTATCCCGATGAAGTAAAATTGTTAGGAGAAATAACAGCCAACGATTCCATCTTTTATGTATACAGCTATAGTTATAGTTATGAAGAGGTGGAAGGTGAAAAGTATATTGGATTAGCTGGACCTTTTAAATCTGGTTCAGATTCGATTAATTTAAGCAAAGTACTATCATACAGTGATTGGGATCTTTTAACTACCGATTGGAAATCTCAAGCAAAAAAAATGTTGTCAGATTTTGAGAAATACGCGTATTAATCAACGCAATAATTTCCTACTCATTGCTGTATCTTTTCTGGCTTTTTGAATTATAAGAGTAGCATCGAACAATAAAAAAATACTTTTTACTGTTCTTTAACTAAGTTCTTATAAATCCTTAAATACCTATCGCTATGAAAAAACTAATGATACTATTGGTTGTAGCCCTATGCTTTAGCTTAGCAGTGCAAGCATCAACAACCACCAAAAAAACCACAGTACTTTTTAACACAGCAAAACACGACTTAACCAACAAGGCAGTTAAAGAGTTAAAGGAATTTCTCAAGAATAACCACACCAAGCTCGATTACGAGGTGACCATAGAAGGACACACCGATAGTAGAGGAAACATTGCCTACAACAAAAACTTATCCTACAACCGTGCCGAGGAGGTAAAACAATTCCTCATGAAAAATGGCATTGATGAAAAACTCATTTCATTTCAATTTAAAGGCGAACTCGATCCAGAAAAACCCAATGTGAATGATGAAAACATGACGGTTAACAGAAGGGTAGAGGTGACCATTACCACCTATCAATTTGACAACATTAAAGAATTAGAAGAAGCACTGAGTCCTAAAAAGACCAGTTACCACATTCTTCAACCAGATAAGGAGGCCATCGTGAAAGGTAGCAAAGGAGTAAGGGTGTTGATTAAACCCAACACCTTTACTTATAATGACGGCTCACCTTGTACTGAAGAAATTCGTTTTGAGTTAACGGAGTCCTTGAGTTACCAGGATTACATTGCTTCCGGGTTATTAACCAAGAGTTCCAACCAGTTGTTGGAGAGTGGTGGGATGATTAAGATTGCTGCCAAAACAGTGAGTGGAAAACCAGTTGTAGCAGATAAAGACAATCCAATGACCATTGCCATTCCTACAGAAAACAGGCAAGATGATATGGAAGTTTTTGCTTCTACAGAAGGGAGCAATTGGCAAGCCAGAAATCAGCCCATTACAAAAAAAGTGGTGTACCGAAACCGAAAGTTTCCTCAAATGAAAAAGAATGCAGTGAGCTTGCCTAAATTTAAATTGGATAAATCAGGTAAACCAGAACACCCTGTAGCTCCTAAGGTAGCGAAGGTGCCTTATGCACCAAGAGTAGAGAGTTACAAACGTCCTATCCCTTGGTACAAAATCAACAAGAAGAAATTGCGTAAACGACAAGACAATTCTTATGAAAAAGCGGTGGTGTATTACGACAAGCGAACGGAGAGTTACGATCGAAAACTGAAAATCTATCAAGCCAAAATGGAGGTGTACAATACCGAAATGAAACAATATGAGCGAGAGATGAAAAAATGGCACAAGAAGCAACTCACGCAACAAGATGAATTCAAAAAAACATCAGAATACCAGGAAGCACAAAAAGCCTACGAAGCTTGCTACCAAAAGAATTTAGCCGATTACAAGGCGGCTGTGGCAGAATGGAAGGAAAACCACAAGAACTTTATGGCGCAACGTGGTGACGATTTGGACAAGTTGGGGGTAACCACAAAAAACGACATGAACAATTATGTATTTGCTTTTAATGAGCTCAGTTGGATCAATGTAGATCGTTTTTACCACATGTCGCAAAAGGAGAAACAAACCATTGTGATGACTACCGAAAAGGTAGGTGATGAGCGAGTGCTCATCATGTTCAATAACATTAACAGCATGTTGTCCATGAGTCCAGATGAAAACGACAGGACCTATACCCAACAAAATTTCCCTAAAAAAGAACCAGCTGTTATTTTTGCTTACAAAGTAGAAAAAGGAAAACCGATGTTGTGCTATCAAGTTATTGATGGAGCAAAAAAATACAAACTGAAATACGAACTGACCTCTTTTGCAGAGATCAAAGCCATTTTAGGGCAATTTGATAAAAGCTAAAATTCGGGTTATTTTTTCCTGCACTATTGGTAACCTTTCACTTATCATTAAGGGATGAATATGAGCTATCAAAACTTCATCCAAAATACCAATGCTCTTTATTTTATTTAATTCTTCTTGCAGAAAATCTCTAATAATAGTATGGGTTACCTCAATTTCTTGTACGATGTTAATCCTATTATCCAACACATAAATAATATCTTCTATATCGTGGCTGGTACGGTAATCTTTACCTCTATTGCTAAATGCAGCAAATTTGGTAGCTAAAAAACAAGGAGCTGGAAGTATTTGTATTTCCTCCTCTTTTACTTTTACAGTTTGAAGGTTATCAAATCCCCATTTATACCACTTATTAGCAGGTCCTAATGGTCCATCCTCTGCAGGCATAATGTCAATAGGAATATCTTCGTATTTATAGCGACATATTGAGTTACCCATCGGATCAGGATAAAACCCCAATAGGGCTAACTGTTCCTGAGTTTCGTTCCAATTGTTAAAATTCATCAGGTTAATGGTCATGTCAATATCTCCTGTGGGCCTTATTTCATCAGCAGCAGCATCATCCGTATATAAGCTTACCACAGCACCACCTACAAAAACCATTTTTTCTTTTAATTCTTTCAATGCTTCAGCTACTTGTGCTACTACTGCAATATTTATTGTTTTGTTTTCCATCTAATTCTAAGATATTATCAAAAATTGTAATCAATAGAGTTTTCATTAGATCCTATTATCCTCTTTCTTAATTCTTTGGTTGCTATTGCGCGTTCTCTTGCTCTTCCGACTCTTAGTGCATCTACCAAAGCTAACAATTCATATAGTTTAGTGTCATTTAATGCGGCTTCTACTACCGATGGGTAGATAGGGGCAATACCATGCCCACGAACACTACCTTTTCCAGATGGCCACACATAATGTTCAGTACTCTGTATTTCTTGATTAAGAGGTGGGGCAGAATGTGAAGTAGGCATTCCTCGAACTACAGCACCGGGGTGTTGCGGAAAGACATATCGAATTCCCTTTTCTAAAAAATCCATCAAAGCTAAACGCATTACTTTTTTTCCTTTAGGGCCCAACAAGCCTGCATATTTAGAGCGAGCAACAGATTCGCTCACTTCCGACTGGCTCATGTTGAGCGCTTCAGCAGTAGGTTTTTGGTTCCAGTTTTCATCCTCCATGCTTATAATTTTAAGTAGGAGTAAGATGTCTTGTGGTTTCATGCTAATTGTTTGTGCTTTCATAATAAATTCGTTTATTGCATATCGCGATACGCAATATTATGATTTTAATTCCTAACACACAATATTTTATGAAAATTTATCGTGTATCGCGATACACGATATTAGCGGTGATTGTTAAAATATACACACAGATTTTGTAGTGATTAGGTCCATCTTGGGGCAATTAAATAAAAACAAAAAGGTTAATTATAGTACAACTTAAATGTCTGCGTTACGTAAAAAACAACAATGCCTATCAAAAGCAGTAAATTCAAAGGTAGATTAAAAGCCATGGCTATTCTTTTTATAGGGATAGCCATTGGTGCTGTTGGGCATTACGTTTACAGTAATAAAGGTTTGGAAGACATCCTGCCACCAAGCAAAGCGGAGATTGAAACGCAACAGTTTAAGAACTACCTTAATTTTTTAGAAAGCTCCTTAGATTCCTTGCACCAAATAAAGAGTAACCCCGTTCCAGGAGATTGGTTGTACAGCCACGATGAAGCTGGGCAAACCATGGCGCAATACGTCAAAATAAAACCAGTAGGGAAAACACCAGAACGCTTTAAAGTGTACATCCAAAGTCTGGGAGAATTTGATGCCACGGAAAAAGCCATTCTCATTTTAACAGCAGATTACTTGCGCAGCTTTTACAACATCCATGTAGAAATTTTAGATCCCATCCCAGTTAGCATTATGCCAATGGACCAACAACGCGATCATCAAGGTTACCATCAACTCAATGCCCGCTACATCTTAAACGAGGTACTCAAACCAGCATTGCCAAAAGATGCAGCAGCTTACATGGCCTTTACCAATTTGGACATTTACCCAAGTGAGGATTACAATTTTGTATTTGGCTTGGGCAGCTTAAAAAATAGAGTAGGCGTATACTCTATTGCACGCTTTGGCGATCCTAATTTCAGTAGAGATGCTTACAACCAATGCCTCTCCAGAACCTTAAAAGTAGCCGCCCACGAATTGGGGCACATGTTTAGCATCAAGCATTGTGTGGAGTACGAGTGCGTGATGAATGGCAGTAACCATTTAGAAGAAAGCGATTTTAAACCACAATACCTGTGTCCCAAAGATTTGTTTAAGGTTTGCTGGAATTTAGAAACGGATGAGCTCTATCGTTTTAATAATCTGGCTAACTTTTGGCAACAAATCGGTTTTGAGGACAACGCCAATTTTTACAGAAAAAGTATCTTACTCATTGAACAAGAGCAAAATGAAAAGAATAAGAAGTTTAATCAAAAGGATATTTAATAGTTAAAATTCCAGAATTTATTTTTATTAATTTGTGTCATATTCAATATTCAGTAATCTGATTCGAGTCTAAATGGTATTGCATATAGCTCAACTTAATAGTTGGAAATATTTTGTTTAGATGTGTAATGTATTTGATATCCAACGGAGTCGGTTCTTTATGTGTAACCACTACAATTTCATCTGCAAGTTGTTGGGTAGGATAATATGCATACTCTAATAACTGTCCTAATGCTACCCTTATAGAGTGTCGAACATTGTCATAACTTTTTACTTCATAAAATACCTTTACCCCATTATCTTTTTCATAAAACACGTCAATCCGTGTTCCAGCAGCTTTTTGTGTTGGTTCCGCATATACTTTGCCATCCTGTTTCTTTTTTAACCAAGTTATGAGTCCTTTCTGAATTTTCTCATGGCGCTCTTTATTTGGTATAAATTTGGCAGTCTGATTTCTGCCTTTTCCACTTGTTCCTGGCTTTCTTTTATCATCTAAAATTAATCCTTCCTCAAATTGAGTTGTAGGATTTAGTAATTCTGGAATAGGGCGTTGATATAAAAGTGTATATCTTGTGTGGTCGATCTTTTCATTTTCATCAAACTCCTTTAATTCATCACCAAAAGTAGTTACATTCTCAGGCTTAAACCGAATGTTAATTAAGTAATCTATATCTCTATTAAATGCTTTAGTTTTTCCTTTCTGTATTTTCACCTGTTTCCTCATTTCTACTAAATAACCTTTTTTAGCATAATGAGAAACGGCATTTTCAATCTGTTTTTTAGTAAGTACTTCAACATTCTTTATAAGCGATACCCAATATCTCTTTTTGGTATCACTGTTGACTGTATACAACATAATATCGAAAAACTGACCTGCATATTTACCGTTGGTTTTATTAATGGGTTGTAACCCTCCATATTGATAGTTGCCATATTGTTTTGAATAATCAAACAACCATTCTTCATGACCAAAACCATTTTTTCTCTCGTATGAATTTTTGGATTTACTTTTTCCAGCAAGACCTGAAGGTTCTTTCCATTCTTTATCGTTCCAACATATTTTGGCCAATTTTGGTAGGACAGGTTTCTTATTATTTAACTGAATATAATCATAAACACTGTATAAATAATTAAACTCGTTAACGATTTGTTTTATGTCTTGAAAATCAATTTCATCCAGATGCTTATTAATTCGTTGCCCAATGAAAATAAATGGCCTTTTCTCAATATGATTGGCTTGTATTTTTCTAGGCGAATATTCTGCTGTCCTTCCCTCATTAGTCCACATCCACATTTTACAATGGTTAAAATATTGAGCATGCATTTCAATGAATTCATTAAACCTGTCAATCAATGAATAGAAGTGGTCAATACTTAAAGTGGACCTGTTCTTAGCTAAAGAAAAGGCTATTCCGTAACGAAAAACAGAACGACCACCGTATTCATCCATGCCAATATTAAATTGTAATTCGTTTCTTCCCCCATAGTGAAATGCATAATGTTCTTTTTCAAAAATGGTTTGAGAATCAAACATTGAACTACGCATTTGTTGCCTATGCTGTTTTGAACTTCTCTCTTTTTGAAATAATGCTATAGGTCCGTCTATCTTAATTAGCAATTCATTAACAGTATTGCAAATTCGTGTTAACTCTCCAGGTGATTTAGGGTGCTCTTCATTCGAATAATTAACTCCATGATCTATTATCGTTAATACATTTTTACTGGAATGTTTGAAATCTATTTTGCGACCATAAAGCATCCTTTGTACATCTCTGTTTTCTACAATTACTTTTCGGAAATCACGAGCTGGAGCAGAGCCAGATAACTTATTTAGAATTTTCGAATTGTTAGTATTAATTACAAAACTGAAATTTTCGGAACTTCTTTGTCCACATGCTAATAATTCTTTCTGACTTGTTAAAACTTCAAAAGAGTTAGGAAATGGCTGGTTGAGATACTTTTTTATAGGAGTAAGAAATTGCTTCCAATACGATTCATATAATTTTTTCTTTTCTGACATGATAAAAGTTTGTATTAAACATCTAATTCTAAACTTAATTATTATTTAGGTCTTTAAGTATTTTTCGTTTAATGCTTTTTCGAACATTTTGTCATACTTATCCTTAAATATCCATTCATTAGCAATCAGTAGCCCACTTCTCTTGGTAGTGTTTTCAGTACTGTCTAATTCAAACAGGCTTATCGTTTTTTTTCCTTTTCTTGACCATGGTTTTTTTCGAATTATGGCTTTACCATCTTTAACTGCAAATTCAATGTGAGAGAAAAAGTCATTAAGATATGGGTGAACAATTGTGAATTTGTTGCTCCTGTAATTTTTAGAATATTTAGATATAGTATCTTCTTCTCCTTTTAAATAGAAATTACATTCATGGCAAGCTAAACATAGATTTTCTTCTTCAAAAACGAATTCAGGATAAAGCTTGGATCCTTTTGGAGCTATATGTTCTCGTTCTAAAACGCCACAGTGATCTTTGTGCAAACCGCAGTAGATACAGTACTCTCCCTGAATTTTAATTAGTTTTTCTTTTAAGTTAAATCTTAGATCATCTCTATCCTTTCTTAACACAGAACTAACCTTTTTTATTTTACCCTCCCATTCTCCACCTATTAGTGGTTTTAGACCATTAATAACTAATTCTTCGGCTTTAGAATATTTTATTTTTTTTCCTTTTAGGCTTTGAAATAAAAAAGGGAGTTTATTTTTTTTCTTTGACATAGGCTTCCGCTTCTTTAATTATTAAGCTTAATGGATCACCATCTGCATATTTAAATTGACTAAATTTTTCAATATATTTTTGAACTTCACCAATTTTGTCCGTTCTATCAGAAATCATAGATAGCATTTTTCTTAAATCATTCTCAAAATAATGATTCCGAACATTGATAACGCCAAAAACATCATAAAGAATAGCCTCTGGAGACCATCCAAACGGAGTATGTTCTTTTAGCTCGGCATTAATTTTTCCATCGACATTATTTAGAACAAGAACGGAACTCCAATTTTCTTGTAAGTCAGATAACAAAAAATGTGAATGAGTAGCAATAAGAACATGACAACCAGTATAACCCTTTAAAAAACTCCTTAAAAGCTCAATGTATCTCATTTGCCAGCTAGGATGCAGACTAATTTCAGGTTCATCAATAAATATTATTGAATTATTTTTCATTTTTGGAATTGCTCTTAGAAAGGTAATTAAAAGACCAATTTCACCAGTACTTGATTCTTGGATGTCGTATTTTAACTCACCCTTTTGTAATTTAATGTAATCATAAGTTAGAATGTTCAATCTTCTCAAAAGTGAGAAATAAACATATTCATTTATGAAATTTTTATTCTTTTTTGGATTGTCTAAGTGAATTTCATGGTATTGAATTTCGTCCTTAGAATGTTTTTTAAATTTCGCTAAATGTGTTTTTAAATAACGATGAAATCCTTTTATGAAAACATCGTTAGATGCGTATTCCTCTAATACATTTGATTGTTGACGATAAAAACCTCTTCTAGAAGTGGTAATCAAATATTTTTTTAAACTAAGTGCTGATTCATTATTATTTAATAATTCATCAAACCTTTGTTGTCTTGAGGCAAAAGAAGCTCTTAACGAAATCTTTATTATAGGGTTGATTTTGAGAAATTTAAATAATTGATGAGCCTTTTTTATGAATGTTTTATCATTAAGATTGACACTAAAAATATCCATTAGATCATTTATAATGGCTCTTTTGTGAGTACTAATACCTGTCATTCGTGAACCGATATAGGCATAATTTTTGTCTGATTTAAGCTGATGTGGAAATTTATCAAAGAGGCTGTTTGAAATTGAAATAAGATTAACATCCTCATTAAACTCCATGAATAACCCATAGTTATTATCATCTATATCGTAGCGTTTTCCGTTAAATAACAGATTTAGATTGACATTTTCTTTTTTAGATTTTAATCGTGAATTGTTGACTTGGCGTAGCTTATTGAGCATACTCAATAATAGTCTACTTTTTCCGGCTGCATTGTTGCCGATAACAACGGTATAAAAATTTTCTTCACGATTTTCAATACTTAATGGTGAAATAGGGAAAGTATCTCCGTTAATTTCAGCTTCAATAATTCTAATTCCTTTCATTTTCTCAGTTATACTTTTTCTAACTCTTTTTTACCCTCAAATACTTCCCTCAAACAACTTTGCATCAACTGCTCTATTTGGGTTTGGCTCGTTTCTACTTGCCGCTCCAACTCATCACATAAGACCATAAGAGCGTTTACTTTTTTGACGATGACTTGTTGTTCAGCCAAGGTAGGCAATGGAAAATATGCTTCATTCAATGTAGGTAATTTGATGTTAGGTTGCCCTCCACCTGCATATGAAATCTCTCTGAATTCCATCTTTTTAGACCTTAAATAATACTCAACATAGTTGGAGTCATAATTAGGAGATGGTTTTATTCCAACTAAACTATCAGGAAAGCACATGTCGTACCCAAGAATGCTTGTGCCTCCAATAGTTGCTCCAACAATAGCTACAGCAATAGTGCCTTCTGGAAATATTTTACTCACATTCAATCCCTTCTCATTCAATGTCTGTCTATGGTTGTTTATGACCCCTCCATCTTTACATAAATCACCAATCTGAATAAATGGATATTTCCCACCATAAAATTGAGGGTCATTCCTTGGTCTTGCAGAAAATTTCCCACGACCACAGTATACATATTCTCCTAATCTACACCAAACCCAACTATCAGGTAACTCATAAGGCATGTCCTCATTTTCTATAGGAGGAAGTAGCTTTTCTTTTTTGACCTTCTTTTCTTTAATAAACTGCTTTTTTTCAGCAGCTATACGTTTTAGAAGTTCTGATGCAGGTTCTACATTAGAGTTATCTCTTCTCCATTTTGTGGTGAGTTTACCTTGTACGGCCAATTGTAAAATACTTTCTCGGAGTTTTTTAATGTTGGCTTTCTCCGTAAAAAAACTGGAGAAATGCTGTTGCAAAAAGTTCCACTCTTGTGTGGTGTTATCTGCTTGTGTTAATCGTTGTAGGACAGCCTTAGCAAAATTTTCTTTTAGTGAAATACGTGCCTTGGTTAGCTCTTCTAACTGTTCTACTTCTGCAAATAATTGATTAACTATTGCTACTATGGTTTTTTGTTCTTCTAATGGTGGAAGAGGTATCAAATTAGATAGATATTCTCTCTGGCCAAGATGTCCGTGAGTTGACTTTGTTATCTTAACCTGTGTCCTATTAATATACTTTAAACACTGTATCAGAAAATCAGAATCCATCCCGTCATATCTATCAAATTTCCATTGATTTTGATTCAAAACGGATGGCAAAGTATTTTCTCTGACTTTACCTATCTTTCCTAAGCTACCTCCGACCATAACTAAAAGTACGTCATCAAGTTGAAGATGAAACTTTAAATATGTGCTATTGGCTGAAACTTTGTCAATATAAACAGCTTTATTCATTGAAATATAACCATCACTGGAGATATTTGTCACTCTAGAGATAAACACACCTTTTTCTTTATAATCTTTACTTTTAAATGCATACCCAGTATTTGCCGATGTTATTTCTCCTAATCTGCACCATTTCCATTTTTCTGGCGCATTAAAAAGTTCATCTTTCTTTTCAAGTGTGTCGAATCCTTTTGCTTTTTTCAACTTTTTAGCTGTGATAAGTTGATCTTTCTGTTCAGCAATCCTTTCTAACAAAAAGGAAGCATGCTCTACATCAGGATGTTCAGATCTCCAATTTGTTGTCAAATTACCTTGAATTGCCAATTGCAATATCAGTCTCTTCAGCTCTTCTGCATTTTTAGGGTGTAGGCTCAGTTCTTCAAAGTGTTCTAACAATTGCATACTAATTCAAGGCTTCATTTAACACGTCAACAATCTTTTGCTGTATATTGTTAATACTGTTTTCTGTAGTTCTGTACTGTTCCAATATTTCTTCGGGGCTTGCTAAATCATCTGCTTTCTGGTGCGGGTTTTTAATGTCTAAATTAAATCCACGTTTGGCAATTTCTTCAGCAGAAACTTTCCAGGCGTATTGGTTTTCTTTACGCTTATTCCACCATGCTTTTTCCAGATCAAACTCTTTAATGTTGATTGGTTTTCCTTTATTATAGCTCTTTACCCCTTCAGGGTAAGGGTGTTCAAAATACCAGATATCTTTAGTAGGTGTTCCTTTATCAAAAAACAACACATTGGTTTTAATACTGGTATAAGGGTTAAATACGCCATTAGGCAATCTAACGATGGTGTGGAGATTACATTTTGTCATCAACTCCTCTTTGATCCGTGTTTTTACGCCTTCACCAAACAGGGTGCCATCGGGCAATACTACTGCTGCTTTACCAGTGTCTTTTAGTAATTTAATGATCAATGCCAAAAATAAATCGGCCGTTTCTTTGGTCCTGAACTTGCTCGGAAAGTTGGTTTCAGTACCGTCTTCTTCCACACCACCAAAAGGTGGGTTGGTAATGATCAAATCTACTTTGTGATCTTTACCCCAATCGCTATAAGGTTTGCTTAACAGGTTGTCTCTTTTTACTGCTGGTAAATCAAATCCGTGTAACATTAAATTGGTGGTACACAACAAATGAGGTAAAGGCTTCTTTTCAATTCCTTTAATGGATTTCTGCATTTTGTTCCTGTCGGCATCGTTCTTGATTTGTTTTCTAATGTGCTCTATGCTACAGGTTAAAAAACCACCCGTACCACAAGCAGGGTCTAACACGGTATCACCCAATTGAGGGTTAAGCATGTCCACCATAAACTGCGTTACAGCCCTTGGGGTATAATACTCACCAGAAGAACCAGCAGATTGCAATTCCTTCAAAATGGTTTCATACAAATCGTTGAACAAGTGTCGCTCTGTAGAACTGTTAAAATCAATTTTATTAATCTGGTTAATCACCTGACGGAACAGGGTTCCGTTTTTCATGTAATTGTACGTATCATCAAACACCGAACGGATAATGCGTGCCTGTGGACTAATACGGATGTCTAACTCTTTAAGGGTAGGGAAGAGGTCATTGTCAATGAACTCCATTAAACCATCCCCCGTTAATCCTTCCTCATCAGCTGCCCAATTTTGCCATTTGAGGTTTTCCGGAATGGGGCTTTCGTAATTGTCTAAGGTAATTTCCCATTCCTCTTCCTTGTCGGCAAATATCTTCATAAACAGCATCCACACCATTTGTGAAATACGCTGTGCATCTCCATCTACCCCAGTATCTTTCCGCATAATGTCACGGATCCCTTTTATGTTGGTTGTTATGTTACTCATTTATCTTTTTGGTTCAATTTTTCTAAAAATTCTTTTCCTGCTGGTGTTATGCGGTGTTTTTGATTGGAACTTTTTGGGGTGTCTGGAATGGTCCATTCAAGCAACTCATCGTCCATTAATTTGGCAATGACTTTGCCCAGTTGCCCTGAGATGCTTTTTTGTCCTAACTTTTTGGATATTTGCTGGGTGCTCAATGGTTTAGCCTGTACAATTGTTAATATTTTGGAATACAAGGTTGGTTTATCCAATTCCTGGTCTAATTCATCCTGTAAATCATAAGTTAACTCCTGCTGTGACTCCTGCTGTGACTCCTGCTGTGACTCATAATTTAGTTTACTAAAAGTAACCCTAAATTGAACGCCAGGCTCGCTCCAGGTTAAGGCTATCTCTGGATAGGCCTTCATGTCATCATCCATTAATTGCAATCCATTGCCCCATTTTTCTATTATTCCCAATCGTTTAAAGACAGGAGCCAATACTTTATTTCGAACATCCGATTGGAAAGCATTCATTTCATTATAATCAACCGATGCTGGTAGTTTTCCAGGACTTGTGATCTCAATTTTATCATCAAATATTGCAATTTTAATATCCTTTCCCGTAAGTGAATAGTCTCTATGAATAACAGCATTTCGTATCACTTCTCGGAGGGCAATGATGGGGTATTCCCATCGGTCTTCCCGATAAACGCCTTCATAGTTTTTGGTGCCTTTTGCAATGTGTTTTAGCACAAAGGTTAAAGCTAAATCAGCTTGTCCTGCAATATGGCCATCAAACGATTTTTGATCTAAAAAATCGCCAGGAATGGTGCCTTTAAATAATGCACATTCAATTTTGGCATTGGGGAAAAGCTGTGTTTTTAATCGATCTTCTGAAAGTAAAATTAGCGCATTGGTTGGAAGCTCCCTTCCTTGCTCATCATTGAATAATTCTAACTTTTGAAGTACTTGATGGGTAAGTGGTTCACCAGCCTTAACCTCAAAAAATTGTTCAAAATCAGCGATGTCAATTTCATCTAAACTCTTGGCATGCACCAATTCGGCATCAAAAGAAACGCCTGTACCTTGCCTTTCCAAATCTTGAATCATAGCTGCATCACAAAGTCTATTGGAGGAACCAACTCTAGTATAAGTCCCTGTTTCTTTGGTTTTGTTTTTTAAAAAATAGGGTGGTTTACTTCCTTTATGAATTTGAACTCTTATAATGTGTTTTCCAGCTTCTTCGATGTAAGAGATTTCAGGGTAAATAACAGGAGTACATTTATCATGAATAAGATTACTAATCTGATTTTCAATGTCATCTAATTTGTCTTCGTCAATTCCGGTAATGCTTCTTGGCTCATCTTGAATTCCAATAAACAATTCACCTCCCGCATCATTCGCAAAAGCAACAATCGTTTTGGCTAAATCGCTATTGGAAGGCATGGTTTCTTTAAACTCTAACCTTCTTCCTTCAGGTTGTTGTATGGTTGCTGCTAAACTCAAGCTGTTTTGTAAATTTCGTTTTCCAATTCTTCTACTGCTTCTTCAAAATCTTGTTTTTTGCCAAAAGCACCAACCAATTCCATTACAGAACCCATATTATTAAAAGGTGCTAACTTTAAAATGGAACCTTTCTCTATGGTAACAATTCCCTCATCTTCATATTTATCCAATAAGTTGCTCAATACTTCTTTCGCAACCTCACTATATTTAGCAAAGTAGTTACGTTTTCGAACATTGTTTGCCCGGTCTTTTCTTGTTAATGCCGGTTGATCAAAAGCCACATGACAAATTAAATCAAAAGCATCCATATCCTTTCCAACTTCTTCTCTTAAGGCTTCTATTAATATTCCATGTTCGGCCAATTCCCGAAATAATTCTTCTTTTTTATCTGTTTCGTTCCACTTCTGAATAAAAATATCCAGAGAAGCGAACTCTTTTTTAATGTTCTTTTTAGAATAATCTTTTAACGATTCTGTAATTAACTTTCCTTCATTTCCATAATACTGTACCCGCTCATTAACAACAGAAACTGGAATGTCTTTAACGTAGTATTTTTTAATATCACCTGCCTCATCATCAATATCAATGTTTGGTGGAGTGTAAGGTGAATCCTCGCCATCACTTTTAGGCTCATCAGTTCCTCCAGTATTTCCTTTTTCCTCTTCATCAGGTGGCACAGGTGATTCTCCGTCTTCTGGTTCATAAATTTGAACAGGATCACCATCAAAATCAGGATCAGCAAACAGGTTGGTTGCTTTTCTAAAATCCATAATGGTAAAATATACTTTGCCATCTGCTTCTCTAATTCGCGTTCCTCTACCAACAATCTGTTTAAATTCAGTCATAGAAGCAATGTTCGATTCCAATACAATAAATTTTACCATTTTAGTATCTATGCCGGTGGTCAGCATTTTAGAGGTAGTTGCAATCACAGGAAATTGTTCTTCAACATCAGTAAAATTGTCCAATTCTTGTTTGCCAACTTCATCATCACCCGTTATTTTTACGCAGTAATTCCAATGCTTGGCCACCAAATCAGCATTTTCATTAATAAGTGCTTGTCGCATTCTATTAGCATGGTCAATGTCTGTACAGAATACAATGGTTTTTGCAAACCGATCGGTTGCTTTTAAATACTGTGTAATTTTTTGAGCAACGATTTGAGTACGCTCGTCTATTATTAATTTCTTATCGTAATCCTTCAGGTTATAAATTCTGTCTTCAACTTCGTTTCCATACTTGTCCATTAATCCAGCTGTTGGTCTCCAACCCTCATCAACGTTGGTGGTAATTCTTACCACTTTATAAGGTGCTAAGAAACCATCTTCTATTCCTTGTTTTAGTGAATAACTGTAAACAGGTTCGCCATAATAATCCATATTAGAAACATCTTTTGTCTCTTTTGGAGTGGCGGTCATACCAATATGCGTAGCAGAAGAAAAGTAATCCAATACTTCTCGCCAAGCGGAAGCTTCAGAAGCACTTCCTCTATGACACTCATCAATGACAACTAAATCAAAAAAGTCTTTGCTAAATTCTTTGTAAGCATTTTGGGACTCTTCCGTTCCGGTTAATCCCTGATATAAAGCAAAATAGATTTGGTACGACTTATCGATTTTTCGATGCTTAATAATGTGCATGATGTCATTCCCAAAAGGGGAGAAGTCACCATTTTTTGTTTGTGTGAGTAAGGCATTTCTATCTGCTAAAAAGAGGATTCTCTTTTTGATTCCACCTTTCCATAGACGCCATATTAAGTTAAAGGCAGTATAGGTTTTACCTGTTCCAGTTGCCATCACCAATAAGAGTCTATTTTGTCCTTTTGCGATGGATTCAATTGATCGGTTTACAGCATTCTGCTGATAATACCTCGGACTCATCCCACTGTCATCAACAAAGTAACCCTGGTTTACAATGTCAATTGCTTGAGGCTCATCAATACCTTTGTCCTTCAAGTATTTCTGCCTTAATACTTCAGGCGAAGGAAAATCATCCAATGAAATTTCTGTTTCAAGTTGACCATTCGTGTTCGTTTTGTCATGAAAAACAAAGCTGTCTCCATTAGATGTAAATACAAACGGTATTTGCAATATGTCGGCATATTCTAATGCTTGTTGCATTCCAGACCCTACAGGCTGGTTATTATCTTTGGCTTCTATTATAGCAATTGGGTCGTTAGACTTGTAATAAAGAATATAATCAGCTCTTTTTCCTTTACCTCGTGTGTGTAGTTTTCCCTGAACAATGATTCTACCATCGGTAAAATAAACTTCCTCTCGCACCTGTCTTTTAATATCCCAACCAGCCTTTGTAATGGCAGGGTTAATAAACTTGGTACATATGTCTCTTTCAGAAAGTTCTTTTTTGTTCATTTAGCTTTAAAAATGAGGGGTATCAAACTTAATAAATAAATGCCAATAAACCCATCAGTTAAAACACGGATAGCCATTTATTTTCAATGGTAACAATTCTTTTGGAAAGAATCAAAGCAAAAAAAGACAGATCATTACATGATTAGGTAGTGCTATTATGTTTAATTAGTTGAAAATCTTGTGCTTAGGTGAAGAATTCATTTCGCCATATAAATCTATATTACTAAAACCCAGTATTAGTTAAATCACATAATCACTCATCCCCATCGAATAATAAAACTCCCCTTATCGAATAATAAAGTGAGCTCATAAAGCCAGTATTGTGAGTGTAGGTTTGTGTTATAATTAATCATTTAAAACAAACTAAAACTTTAGAAATTATGAAAACTTTTATCAAAAAAACAACACAATTTATGGTAGCAATCGCAATTGTTACCGCAGTAGTCACCATCAGCTCTTGTGGAGAGAAAAAAGCCAAAGCGGTTAAGGTGAGTAAAGACTACGTACACAATACCATTTTAAGAAAAGTACGATTAGGAGATGGGATTCCTTTAGCCATTAATTTATCTGTAAGATGGAAAATAGAAGATTACGCCAACTTCAGTACGCAATTCGCCTCTGCCAATCAATTCGATTCATTGATTTTGTCACCTCGTAAGTTTGAGTTGGCTAACAATGTATCGAATACTTATTTAAATGTAGATACTTTGTTCAACTCTCAACGTCAGGAGTTCATTACCGATTTAAAGAGCTACATCAAAAACAATTTAGGAGAAGAAGGTATTACCATTAAAGAAGTCATTGTATCGGACATCATTTTCCCTAAAACATTTTTAGACAGTAAAGAGAAAATTGCGTTACAAGAACAAGAAATGGAAACCATTAGAAAGCAATCAGCGATTAATGTAGAACGTGCAGAAGCCAATAAATTACAAACCTTAGCAGATGGACAAGTAGCCATGAAACAAGCAGAAGTGGAAGCGAAAGTTCAAAAAATCAAAGCAGAAACGGAAAAAAGTGTTAGAGCAAGTCGATTGGCCAAAGCAGAAACACAAAAACAAGTGGACAAACTGAAAGCTCAAGCAGATGCGACCAGAAAAAAGTTGTTGGCCAAAGCAAGGTTGGAAGAAAAAACAGACTTGAAAGATTTGGACATCAAAAAGAAAGACCAAATGGCTCAAATGGAGTTTAACAACGACATGAGAATGGCTAAACTGTGTACAGACAATCCTACGTATGCTACCTACATGGTCAACAAAGAATTGGCTTCTAAAGTACAGATAGCAGTATTACCAAGTGGTCAAGATGCATCGGTATTCAACGGTCTTTTAGGCAATGCCTCTGCCAAGTAGTTTGTTTTAATACAGATGGCAGATTACGCTGCCAGTCCATTTGGGCTGGCAGTTTTTTATGTTGAAAAAAGTGTCCGTTCGAGTGGCTCGATTTTAATCGAGTTGTATCGAGAATAACTTTTTGAGACAAAATCATTTGTTCTCGATACATTTTCTCATGCTTCGAAAACACTCGAACTGACAATAATTTTTATGAGCGGACATGATTTTTAGAGGTAACTTTATTCGTTGTCATTTCGACAATGACCCGAATGGACACTTTTTTCTGGTTCAAGAAATCATGTCAATTCGAGTGATTCAGACATTTGTCTGGATTGTATCGAGAATAAATGATTTCATAGACAGTTCTATAAGGCAGAAATCAATTTCACCACTTCTGCCTTTTTTCTGTTGGAGATAGGAATGTTAGTACCATCTTTCATCACCAAATAACCACCATCCAACTTGACGTATTCCTTAATGAAATCAGAATTGATGAGGTGAGATTGGTGCACCCGAAAGAAACCAGAACCCGTTAAGATTTGATCAAAGTACTTGAGCGTTTTGGTAATCATCTTTTTACTACCATCTTTAAAATAAAAGGTGGTGTAGTTCACACTCGATTCACATCGGATAATATCCGCAATGGGGCAGATGTGAATTTTTTCTTGGGTATGCAAGGCAATACGTTCAATCTCCTTGGTTTCGAGGTTATTTTTGAGCAGCTCGTAATTGTCTTTGGTGGCAGCCGTATTGTTTTCCAATTTATTGACTGCAGCAATTAAATCGTCAATATCTATGGGTTTGAGCAGGTAGTCAACAGCAGAAAATTTAAAGGCTTTAATGGCATACAAATCGGAAGCTGTAGTGAAGATAATACTAAAAGAAGGTTCGTTAATGATTTCCAATAAATCGAAACCTGAACCATCGTTCATATTAATGTCTAAAAAAACCAGTTCGGGGTTTAACTGCTTAATTACTTTTAATCCGGAAACCACACCATCTGCTTCACCTATAATATTCACATGCGGACAATAATCCAAGAGGTCCTGTTTCAGAAGGTCTCTGGAGTCCTGGAGGTCATCAATGATTATGGCGTTAATGGTTTTCATAAAGCACTACTAAAATATAAAATTAATCGGCAATGAGGAGCTGAAGCGTTACCTTGGTTCCGCATGGGTTTCCTTTGCCATCAGTTAAATCTTCTATCATCAATTGTTTTTCGGCATCACCACCCAAATAATCCAATCGTTCTTGCGTAACGATTAACGCAGTCGATTTATGAGATGCTTTTCTATTTTTATTGAGTTCCGCAGCTTTTGTTCTGCCCACACCATTATCTGTTATGGTGCAGCTGAGAATATTTCCTTCCACACTAAAATCAATGTTGATTTTACCACCAGATTTTTTATGGGCCACACCGTGCACAATGGCATTTTCCACAAAAGGTTGGATGAGCATAGGAGGGAGCTGAACAAAGTCGGAAGCAAGGTTATCTGCCACTGTAATTTCATATTCAAAATGATCTTCGTTGCAGAACTTTTCGATGGACAAATAATTCTCTAAGGTCTCAATTTCATCATCCAATAAAATGAGCTGTTCCCTGGAGTTGTCCAAGGTCTTACGCATCAGTTTAGAGAACTTAGACAAGAAATAGCGTGCTGTTTTGTGGTCTTTTTTCACAATCATGGATTGGATGGAGTTGAGGCAATTGAAGATAAAATGAGGATTCATTTGCAACCGCAACGCTTTCTGTTCAAGCACCAATACTTCGTTTTCCATTTTCAACAGTTCTTGTGCCGTTTTCGCTTTTCTGTTAATGGTACGAATGCGTGACCATACAATGAGACTAATTAGAAGCAATAGGGCTGAGGTAAAAGCAATAATGAACCAGGTTGTCTTCCAGAAAGGAGCCAGCACTTCAAAAGCAAGCGTTTGAGGTGTTTTGTTCCAAACGCCATCTTCGTTACTCGATAAGACTTGAAAAACATACTTTCCAGCATTCAGGTTGGAGTAGGTGATGCTTGTTTTTTTTGTGACTGGGGACCACTTGGATTCAGCTCCTAACAATTTCCATTTGTATTGGACCTGATTGGGTTTGGTCAATACCAGCCCCTTAAAATCAAAGGTGATGTGGTTTTGGTCGTGTTCCAATACCAATAATGCCTTCTTGTTTTGTTGGAGGGATTTTAAATGTTCAGCATACAACGTTTCCTTAATGGAAGCATAAAACAAACTAACATCAGTAATGCTTAATACAGGCGCTTTGTTATTGTTGCTTTTGTAATTAGCGTTGTAGCGAAACAAGCCATTGATGGTACCTATCCAAACCCCACCTTTGGTGTCCACCGTAATCGCATTTTTAGAAGTTTCTACGCCTTTAAAACCTTCATCCACACCAAAAGTGGTGGCTTCCAATAAATTGCCTTCATTGTCGAGCTTTATTTTTTCGACCCCTTTTTCACTTCCTACCCACAGATTCTCCTTCAAGTCAATGTCCAACAAATAAATGTTGTCTGAGCTTAACAGTTGCTCACTGGTAAAATTGGTAAACGATAAAGTATCTGCATAAAGGTCTAAACGATAAACCCCTTTCCCTCCAGTTCCTATGAAGAGGTGCTTGAAATCATCTTCTACCATAGAACGAATGGGACTGGCATTAACCCCTTCTTTGGATGATACATGATGAACCAGACTGTCTCCTTCAATGTAACCCAAGCCTCCTGTTTGATAAGCAAACCATACCTTATCATCCTTGTCAATGTGCAACAGACTTACCCTATTGCTGGTTAATCCCGTTGACCTTGTAAATTGCTTATAAGCAAATTGAGGAATACCTTCAGAACGATCAACGGTTATCTTACAGATGCCACCGCCAGAAGTAGCTACCCAAATGTTTTTTTGAGCATCTTCCTTGATGTCTTTGATCCACATACTCCCAACATTCCGATTAAGGTCTCCAGTTAAAAAGGTGTCGTTTTGAAAGAAGAAGAGCCCTTTACCTTCCGTTCCCAACCATACAGTGCTGTCTTTAGATTGGTAGATGACTTTCACTTTCGCATCCACAAAACCTTCCTTGGAGCCGTAATAAAAGGTGTTGTTTTTGTAATACCGATTAACGCCCAATCCTGAAGTACTGATCCAAATGTCACTGTCGTTTACCGCTTCTACCGCATAAATGTAGTTGCTCTTCAATTGTGTTGAGGTGGCATTGTAATGGTCAAAATGTTGCCCGGAAAACTTGCTCATTCCACCTCCTGAAGTTCCTACCCATAAGTTGTTCCAGGAATCTTCAAAAACACATCTTACATGGTTGTTGGCAAGACCATCAGCCTCACTAAAGTAACTTAAAGTACTGTCGGAATGATTCCATTTTGCCAAACCTTTTGACAAAGTAGCAATCCATATGTTTCCTTTAGTATCATTTACCAATGCGTGGATAATGGATTGATTCAATGAGGATAAGGGATCAAATGTGTCAATACCATCTTCGGTTAAAATGGAGATTCCCTTGCCATAGGTTCCTATCCATAAATTGTCATTTTGATCATAAACTAAGGAACGAATGTAGTTGTTGGATAGCCCATCACGGATAGTATAGGCTTGAATGCTGTCTTCCGTAAGGAGCATTAATCCGCGGTTGGTGCCTACCCACAATCCATCATTTGGTGCTTCAACGGTAGCCGTAATCTCATGTGTTACTTCGGTCGTTGAGAGTGTTTTCCTTTCAAAATTATCTCCTTTTAGGTAGAATAAACCACGGTTGGTGCCCACCCATAAACGTCCAGTTGCATCTTCTAAAATGGTATTGATGATGGTGTTCAAGGTAAGGGTATCTAACGAGATGGTTTTAAATTGATGGTCTTTGTAAACGCACAGGCCGTTACTGGTTCCTATCCATAATTGATTATTTTGATCTTGATAAAGCTGCGTGATGTAGTTGCTGGGTAAGCCGTCCTTTTTGGTAAAGGTTTCAAATGCTAAACCATCAAATTGACACAGTCCACCACCTCTAGTTCCTACCCACAAATAACCATTGGCAGCTTCTGTAATGGAATAAACCTGCGATTGTGCTAAACCATCATTGACCGTGTAATTCTTAAAATTACCTTGCTGTGCCCTTGCAGAAAAAGCAAATAACACCAACAAAAGTGTCCAGTAATGAAAAGAAAACGGTTTTTGAATCATACAATGCTAAAAATACAAAATAAAAGAACCCCTTTTTGAATCATTTCTCCCATGGTTACTGGAAAAATGAGAACAGGGCCTAAATGACCATTTGAAGAGGGCAAGGTTTTATTTGTAAAACCCAATTATTTTCTGTAAATTAGTGAAAACTAATACCTTACGAACCATGCCTACACTTAAACTTAACTCGAAACACTTTGCTATCAGTGAAAAAAACTTAGCTACTATTCCCGAATGTGCCAATGGAAATTATGCCTTTGGGTTCATCAATTCATCCAATCGTTTTGTTCCAAAACACATTGGCCGCGCTACATCCAATTTAAAGGAAGATATAGTAGCAGCCATTGAAGCACAACAAGAACAAGGAAAACGTTATTCTCATTTCAAGTACAAATGTGCCGCTGACTCACGAGAGGCCTATGAAATAGCGTGTAAAAACTACCATGATTTTAGCTATAGCAAAGATGGTGAGTCACGCCAATTGGATAACATGAGCCACCCGAGTGGAGGTTCCTGTCCTGTTGAGAATTGCTATCAATAGGCAGTCAATAAATCGTTTGAATTGTTATTTTTGAACCGATGAAACAATCTTGGTTTAAATTTCTCGCTAAAATAAACAAGGCAGTATTGCCCAGTTTTACCAAACAGCGCTTAGACTTGGCCAAAGCCAATAAAGTGCAGTTGGCCATCTTTGGCTGGCGTATTTACGTGACTAAAAGGGCTTTGGGTTAGGATGAATCGCACTAAATACATCCTCCTAAAAATTGTTTCCATTTTACTGCTTATTGGAGTCATTTATTTTGGTTTAGGGCTATTGGCTACCATTGTTATGATTATCATGGAGGCTACCATGCAAGTCATGAGTTCTGAACTGGGAGAAGATTATCCCACCTGGATACTTTATGTAAGCGGGGTTGTTTTTGCGATTTTTGTAGGTGGCTTAGGAATGGGGTGTGGTATCGGTTACTACCAATTGAAGAAATACATCAAAAATGCTTCTTAGTTGTGCTGAGAAGCAAAGAAATCTGATAAACTAGAGTCATCATTCAGAAAGCTTTTCGGAGTATGTCCCGTATATTTTTTAAAATCTTTGATAAAGTGCGCTTGATCGTAATAACCACAATTAAACAGAATATCTTGCCAATCGGTTGTAGTACTTGAATTCAATAAGTTCATCACTTGCTTAAAACGCATAATGGATGAATAAGATTTAGGGGATACACCAATTACCTCTTTCATTCTTCGTTGAAGCGTACGTGTACTTAAATTGGAAAGTTCAGCTATTTGATCTATTTGGAGTTGCCCGTTGGTCAATCGAATGTGTTCAATTAACTGATCGAATTTGGTAAATGAAAAATCAATTTGCGACAATTGCCTGTTGAAAAACTCATTTAACCTGCCTACTATTTCATGTTCGGTTAAGCTTTGTTGCAATTGAGCATGAATCTCACCGTAACTTTCGTTCAATTCATCACTCACCACTAATCCACTGTTGGAAAGTTCTTGTAAAGGAAAATTGAATAATTTCTTAAAACTTTCTCCATAAAATACTACTCCTACGATAAAGAGGTCTTCAGAGAATTTTAGTTCAAACTTTCCTTCTTGTTGGGCAAGGATAAAAATGTCATTGTATTGGTTGCTTTTATCATCTGCAGTAATAATCTTAACACCTTCTCCTCTTAATGTAAACATCAAATCAACGCTGCCTTGAGGATGGTTTTTTAAAAACTGGTTCGAATCTTTTGCTAAGGGAAGATTATTGGTTGCTGTTTGATCCTTACAATAAACCCCTGTGGAAATAACAAAATAAGATTGTATAAACCTCGATAAGTTACTTGCTGGAGCGTATTTATTAAAATTAATTTTCACTACAACTAAGACGATAAAAGGGGTGTGAAGGTTTCATCATTTTAAAATCTTAACGGATTGCTGTCGCTTTTTTACAATTAAATGCCAATTATAAGTCTTCATTTTGTATAAACTAAAATAAATTCACATGAAAAAAATTACACTTTTATTGAGCTTAATAATGTTAACAGTTATTAATTCTTACAGTCAACACAATACGTATTATATTGGTCACAGCGGTTTTGGCTGGGACTTAATTGTGGGGGATATGGTCGATGATCTGGCTAATGATGCGGGAATAAATTCTTATGGTTTTGGATTTCAATTTATTGGAGGC
This sequence comes from Flavobacteriales bacterium, assembly GCA_029262875.1. GTDB lineage: Bacteria > Bacteroidota > Bacteroidia > Flavobacteriales_E > Vicingaceae. Next base: position 62,704 of record JAJCYO010000075.1, on the reverse strand, counting down.
ACTTGTATTGCCAATCAATGGTTCAATCATGCCAATCCTGGAGGAGGAACAGATTCTTGGAATGAACTGCCTACTGGAAACTATGATGTTGTTGTTCTGGCAGAACAAATTCCTATATTAGAAGTCATTGATGGAAGTCAATGGTGCAATGCAAACATTATTAGTTCTGTGGAAGCCGTAGATAATTTCTATGATATGGCCGTTGGAGCCAATCCAGCAACCAGAATGTATTTGATGGAGTTTCACAATGAAGCCGATTCAACATCACCAACTGCACATGCAGATTGGACGGCTTTAAATACAGCGATGCGTCCACTTTGGGAGCGTGTTGCCGATTCTGTTGCGCTCATAAACAGTGGTGGACCTAATGTTTGTATTGTACCTGTTGCCGCAGCATACCAAGCATTGTCTGATAGTATTATTGCTGGTGTTTTTCCAGGGATCAGCAACTGGATAGATATGTTTGATTCAAATGATCCGCCTAATGTGAAGATTCACCCTTCGGAAATGACTTACTATTTATCAGCTTGTGTTCATTATGCAACTATTTTTGGCCAGAGCCCTGTAGGATTGACCAACATTACGTTCAGTTCTCAAGGCTGGCAATTTGATGCGCCAACTCCAGCACAAGCATTAATCATGCAGCAAATAGCTTGGGAAGTGGTGAGTACTGATCCAAGGAGTTGTCTGCTCATTACGGATATAAACTCTAATACGATGGAGCAACCTAATTTCTATCCTAATCCGGCTGAAGATCAACTGTTTTTTGATCAAGCAATAGAAAACATAAGCATTCGTAGCATTGATGGGAGGGTAATCCTATCTAAAACAGGTGTGTTCAAGGAACTTGATTTGGCGGGTATCCCTTCTGGATTTTACCTACTTGATGGTTTGTCAGATGGTAAAAAAATAAACTTTAAATTTATCGTAAAATAAGAACATGAGGATAGCATTAATAGTTACACTTTTAGTTGGCTTAAGTTGTTCAGCTCAGAACAAACATAACATTTGGTATTTTGGAAAAAATGCTGGAATTGAGTTTACGGATTCTGGTGCTGTCGCTGTTACTGATGGAGCCATTAATACACATGAAGGATGTGCCAGTATTAGTGATGAGCAAGGTAATCTGTTGCTTTATTCGGATGGGTCAAGTCTGTACAAAGGGAATCACCGATACATAGGCGCTGGATTAGGAGAAGATTTAGGATCAACACAAAGTAGTTTGATTGTTCCTTCACCAGGTGATCCAACGCAGTACTATATATTTTCTTTAGGAGGGAATGGTGGATCAGCATATTATTCATTAGTCGATCTTTATACCAATAAGGGAGCAGGGTCTATCGTTGTTCATTCCAAATTATTTTTGAATTTATCTACAGAAAAAATCACTGCGATTCAACATAAAAATGGAAAAGATTTTTGGATTGTAGTACACAAATGGGAGAGTGATGAGTATTGCTCTTTTTTGCTAACAGAGAAAGGGATGTCTCATACTCCTGTCATCAGTAAAACAGGAAAGCACCATGGTGGTGTTACTGGTAATGCTGGTGGGTACTTGAAATCTTCACCCAAAGGAGATTACATTGTAAGCTGTATTCGTGATGATCGATTGTTTGAAATATTTTCATTCGACAATGCTAAAGGAAAATTGAAAAATTTAGTTTCCGCTCAACTGAGTTTTTTCGGATACGGTGTTGAGTTTTCTCCAGACGGCTCTAAAGTATATGCTTCCATTGCTAATCCTACATCATCTGAAAGTGGAGGAGGAGTTGTTCAAATTAAGATGGACAAGGCAAAGTTTAAAAAGGGGATATTGGACTACGTAAAAGTGGGGAGCAGCGAGACTAAATTTGTTGCAGCATTACAATTGGGCCCTGATGGAAAGATTTATGTAGCAAGATTTGGAAGTGCCCATGTGGGTGTAATAGAACATCCAAATCTTCCTGGTGAAAGCTGTAGCTACATTGATGATGGTTTGCACCTTGCTGGGAAAGAATGTTTGTTAGGTTTGCCTAATTATACCGAAACTTCCTTGAATAAGAAATAGCCTAAAAAGACAAAGCTCCCCGACTTCTCGAGGAGCTTTTTTGCACTAACTAAACATACCAGAACGGTATTCACTAAACTGCCTTTTTATGCGGTACAATTGGCTATGATTTTATTTAAAGAACTGTACAATTGTGTAATTTCTTTTTGACTCAACCCATTTAAAGCAATGCTTCTATTTTGCTTTACAGTAGGGATTAATTTCTTTATCGTTTGTTTACCTTTTTTACTTATACTAAGTGTGAACCTTCTTCTGTCCACTTCATTAATGGCACGCTGTAAATACTCTTTTTTCACCATCAAGTCTATCATACGTGTCATGGAAGCGTAATCTTTAAACACCAACTCAGCTATTTCTTTCTGGCTGATATCTGGGTTTTGCTCCAGAATAATCAATACTAAACCTTGATCAATCGTAATGTCATCAGCCACTTTCTTAATGTTCTTATGGCCAAACTTACGGTACTCTTTTATGGCTTTTTCTATGGTATAGATCACCGTATTATGAGGTGCTTCAAGTTTCATATTAATTAACTTGATGCAAATATAATTGATATATCAATTAAACACAACTATTTCGTTAAATTTATTTAAGTTTGATGTACGCACAAAACCGATAAAATGAAAACAATTGTCCTTATTCTTAGCCTTTTTCTTGTCTTCCCTTCACTTTTTGCACAAGACCTTAAACAACTAAAAAAGAGTATTCCTCATAAAAAAGTAAAAAACATTGTGGTAAGCCCAGCCAATGAGAATTGGTTTACGTTTGATTATAAAGAGGGGAAAGGCTTATGGGACAACGATAATAAGCATGTGGTTCTTACCTCTTCTCATGTATTTACAGTGCTTCCAACCTTGTATGATAATGGGTATTTATTGTACAACGATAATTTTATGGGAATATATATCCCTTCAGAAAAGGAAATTTATTTGACTACCGCTAACGATTCAGATTACATTTCTTTTAGAAATGATCGTTACGATATCAGTTACTACAGATATAGAGAAAGCCTTTATTGTAGAGATACTTTAAAAAAAGAAGTCTTGACTATTACTCGTACCAAAAAAGACATTAAACTGAAGTATTTTAATCATAAAACAGAAAGCTTTAACAATAAAATAATTGATTTAGCAACCAATAAAATTGTAATTGATGTTGACAATTGGTACATGGATAGAGTGGCAATGGGGTACAGTATTGGAAACAATAAAATGCGCGCCTATTTTAATCATGATTATAAAAGGCTAAATGATAGCATTTCCAAAAAAGAGCTTACTGACCCTATTAAGCTGGGAAAGATTGTAGGATGTGAAGTAGATACGGTATGGAAGCATGGCTACTATGATTTTATTTATAGCTGCAATGGAAAATTTGGTGTTTTTGGTCATTATGAAGGTGTGAAATTAGAGCCAGAATACGATATGATTCGACCGGGATACATGCTCGATATTGTAGTAAAAGGCAATAAATTAGGAGGTTTTAATGGAGAGAGTAACTTGATATTGTCTGCTCAATATAATTTTATAGAAAGCTATTCCACAGATTTTTGTCACCCCTATGTTAAAATTGATGACAGGATATTTGCTGGATATTATGAGCAATGTGAAATATTTTCTGGATTAAGTGAGGTTGATAATACCGATAGTTTAGCACAAGAATTGACCTATGAAAACAGAGATGGTCTAACCACGATAATTGGAGATAAGCTGATTGTCTCCAGAGGTCATAAATCAGAGAAGAGAAATGGTAAAGGTGGCTATGCTGGTGGCTGGTGGCATTCATATACTGGTACTTCAGGAGTATATAGTTTAACAAAAAAGAAGTGGATAGTAGAACCTTATAAATACATGATATATCCTTATGGTAAAAACTATATTGTTGCGGATACCATGACGGTAGATGGCCATGGTAATTTTTATTTCTTGGATGCCAACTTCAACAAGGTAAATGACCAACGCTTTGACGGAGTCCATTACTTTGGTAAACAAATGGTCGTTTATGATTCTACACGATTGTGGTCTACGGTTAATGAGGAGACTTTGGAATTAACGGAAATGGGGACGTTTTGGTACAGTACATTGGTAAGAGAAAGCAATGGCTATTATATCATTGGTAGTCGGGGTAATTATTACAATAATTATCAGTTTTGGATAGGAGGGTTAATTAATGCTGATTTTAAAGAAGTAGCACGAGATGAATCATTTGGATACATTTTGAGCAATGATTATGCGATTCTGATGATAGACCCATCTGAGTTTGGTGAGTACCAATATGCATTGTATGATATACTTAATGAAGAAACGCTTAGTAAATGGGCCTATAGCGAAGACCATAAAGATCCGACTAAAATAACGATAGGCTACGGTGAAGATGCTGAGGTTTTTGATATTACTACGCTAAGAAAGTAGTTGTTACTTTTTAGCTGGCATTGGCCCTCTCAGATGAATCACCAATCCATTTAAGAAATTCCGTAAAATTTGATCACCACACTCTACGTATTTGGGATGGCCCTCTTTTCTGAAAAAAGCACCCAATTCACTTTTAGAAATTCTAAAATCGACCAGATCCATTATTTTAATAATGTCATCATCGCGTAAGGCATGAGCTACTCGTAGTTTTTTAAAGATGTCGTTGTTAGTTAATCCCATGGTGTAAAGATAGTAATCTGATTTAAAAACTAACCTTATGTAGGTTTAAACCTGAAGAAGGAGCATTATGGTTCATGGGGTCTTCATTAAAATTAACTAAGGTGTTTTTGAAGTCTTCCATGCTTAATGTTCCGTTACCCACATCCACCAAAGCAGCCATCATTAATCGCACTTGGTAGCGTAAAAAACCTTTAGAACTTACCTTGAATACATAAGCGTTTTCTGGAAAAAAACTTCCAGTTAGTTTTGTGTTTTTTTCAATTACTGCAACAATAATTTCACGTTCAAAAATGGTGTTTTCGGTCGGTTTACAGGCATAGCGTTTGAAATTGTGTATACCAACAAACTCCTTAACTGCTTCTTGCATGAGCTCAATGTCTAAATGATCTCCCATGTTAATGATAAAAGGTGCATTAAACGAATGCGATTTCTCTCCAAATGAAAAACTGTAATGGTATTCCTTAATTTTTGAATGTTGAATAATGTTGAAATCGGCAGTTGTTTTTTCAACAGATTTTGCTCGAATATCAAAGGGTAAGTTGCTGTTTAATTCTTCCAACAGTAGGGAAGGGTCCATTTCTTGATTCAGGAATAACTCTAAGGCAAAATCATCAGCCGAAACTTTAGCGTCTGTCCTACCACACCCCAGCACCTTAAAGTTGTCATGTTTTAGAATAAAAGAAAATGTTTTGTTCATCATTCCCTCCACGCTTTTTAAACCAGGTTGTACTTGCCAACCGTGGTAGCGAAAACCGAGAAATTCAATTCGAATCAAATAGAAGTTGTTCCAACGTGCCATTTTAGCTATATTATCTTTGTCTTACTCATTAATTGTCTAAATCGACACGATTTACCAGTCTATTGGGAAATAGTCTTTTAAAAATTTACCACACCAATGTTTTCCTGTATTGATGCCATCAATTAAAGGATCTAAGACACGAGCTGCCCCATCTACAATGTCTAATGGAGGCTGAAAATCATGCGTTTCTTCTTTCTTTTTAGACAATTCAACAGGATCTTCATCCGTTACCCAGCCTGTGTCAACAGCGTTCATATAGATCCCATCTTTGGCAAAATCTGAAGCAGAGGTGTGTGTCATCATGTTCAATGCTGCTTTAGCCATATTGGTATGTGGATGCCGATCAATTTTCTTAAAACGATGGAACTTTCCTTCCATGGCAGAAACATTAATGATGTGTTTTTTGCCGGTATTTTCTTTACGCATTAAATTGGATAAACGATTGCACAGCACAAATGGAGCAACGGCATTTACCAATTGAACCTCTATCATTTCTGGGGTTTCTATCTCTCCTAATTTTAAGCGCCAACTGTTTGTTTTTCGTAAGTCAACTTGCTGTAAATCAGCATCTAATTTTCCTTCAGGAAATACTTCGTTTGTTTGTAAGGAGTTGTCAAAACTATAGGGTATTTGAGATAGTTTGGCTGAAGACCGTAACCCAATTCCGGGTTCTGGACTTTGCCAAGTTACCGGTAATCTGTTATTTTCTTTGTTGTCTGTTCCTACTGATAGGTTCTTTATTTCTTGGATACAGTTGTCGTGGTCAGACAATAGATCTTGTGCAAATTGAGGTAAAGAAGTAATTGATTTTTCCTCATTTTCCATTAAATGTTGGTAAAAACCTGCAGGTCTTCTAACCGTTTGAGCGGCATTGTTAATGAGGATGTCTAAGCGATCATATTGTTGCTCAATAAAATTGCAAAAAATTTCAACGCTTGGAATGTGCCTTAAATCCAATCCGTGAATTTTTAGACGGTGCCCCCAATCCTTAAAATCTTCCTCTTTAGCAAAACGTAAGGCAGAATCTACTGGGAATCGGGTAGTGGCAACGACTGTTGCTCCAGACCTGAGTAAGATTAATGTAATGTGGTAGCCTATTTTTAATCGAGAACCCGTTACAACAGCTACTTGTCCTGTTAAATCTGCCGTTTGAAATCGTTTGGCATAATTCAGGTCACCACATTCGGTGCACATGGTATCGTAGAAGTGATGGAGTTTAGTGTAAACTGTTTTGCATACGTAACAATTTCTTGGGGATTCTAATTCACTTTGGGTGTCACTTTTCCCTTTAGGGAGATCAAGCAATAATTTAGGAGCTTCAAAAACCAAAGCTTCTCTTGCCGATCTAATTCCTGTTGATTTTCTTGCGTGCTTGTCACGCTCAATCATTTTTCGCTTGGCCGCTTTTTTAGCATCTTTTTTACGTTTGATAAATTCATCACGATCAGGCCTTGATAATAAACCGGCAGCCTTCATTAGGGCTACTCGTTTTTCTTCAGGCAATTCAAAAACCTGATTGGTGTCATTGGCCAATGCTTCTAATATAGAAATACACCGTTCAATGTCCTCTTGACTCACCTTATCTGATTGTTGATCTATCATGGAATACAAATATAAAGACTAAATAGAATCCAAATACAATTGTTCTACTTTGGCTCTTGCCCAAGGAGTTGTTCTCAAAAACTTCAAGCTTGATTTTTTGGTAGGATTATTCTGAAAGCAGCGGATGTTAATCTCTTGTCCCAGTTCTTCCCAACCATAGTTTTCCACTAAGAAATCCAGAATGTCCGCTAATTTAATTCCATGTAAAGGGTTATTGGGTTGTGTTTCACGCATTGTGCATTTTTTTTAACTCGTTAAAATCAAATAAATCAGTGTCCAATAGGTGAGAGGGCGAAGCATTCTTTAAGGCATTGAAAATAATAGCAGATCGGTCGGGGTATTCCGTCTCCCAATCTTTAATCATTTTCTTTATAAGTTGTCGCTGTAATTTGGGTTGTGAACCGCATAGGTTACACGGTATAATTGGGAAATCTTGATGTTCAGCATAAATTTCGATTTCACTTTCCTTACAAAATGCTAATGGACGAATAACAATGTGTTCACCATTATCTGTTTTGTATTTAGGTGGCATTGCCTCTAATTTTCCGCCAAAGAACAAGTTCAGAAAAAAGGTTTCAACAATATCATCTCTATGGTGACCTAATGCCAACTTGTTTGTGCCAATTTCTTTAGCAGTAGCATACAATCTACCTCTACGCAATCGAGAACACAAACTGCACGTTGTTTTTCCTTCAGGTATTTTTTCTTTGACCACACTGTAGGTGTCCTGTTCTACAATTAAATAAGGGATGTTGTTTTGTTTTAAATAATTGGGCAATACTTCCTCCGGAAATCCAGGTTGTTTTTGATCCATGTTCACCGCAATAATTTCAAAATCAATGTCGGCCGTTTTTTGAAAATGAAGTAATACGTCTAATAAAGTATAACTGTCTTTTCCTCCAGAAAGGCATACCATAATTTTGTCACCATCTTCAAGCATGTTGAATGCCTCTATAGCGTTCCATGTATCTCTACGAAGATGTTTGGTTATTTTGCTAATGTCTATGGTCGTTTCCATTAGATTCTGCTCTGATAAGTAAACAATTCGTAATACCTGCCTTCTGCTGCGATTAGTTCATCATGTTGTCCACGTTCTGCAATTTTACCATCTTCTATCACCAATATTTGATCTGCCTTTCTTATGGTACTCAACCTGTGGGCAATAACTATGGTGGTTCTTCCTTTCATTAATTCCGCTAAACTTTTTTGTATTAATGCTTCACTTTCGTTATCCAGGTTAGAGGTAGCTTCATCCAAAATTAATATTTTAGGATTGGCTAAGATTGCTCTTGCAATGGCAATTCGTTGGCGTTGACCACCAGAAAGTTTTACACCTCTTTCTCCAATAAGGGTGTCTAAACCGTCTTCAAACCGATCGGTAAACTCGTTGACGTGAGCAGCTGTTACTGCTTCGTTTAACTGTTCTTCGGTGGAATTAGGCCTCGGAAACAACACATTTTCTCTAATGGTACCCTCAAACAAAAAATCATCTTGTAAAACCACACCTAGCTGACTTCTATAAGATGATAAACTCACCTTAGAAATGTCTTCTCCATCAATGGTAATGGTTCCACTTTGTGGGTTAATGAATGAAGAAACTAATCCTGCGATGGTAGATTTTCCAGAGCCAGAAGAACCGACTAAAGCCGTAACACTTCCTTTTGGAGCATCAAAGCTTATGTTGTGTACCACTTCTTTTCCTTCTTCATATGAAAAGGAAACATCATCAAATTTAATATCACCATGAATACCCTTTAATTCAGATGTCCTAATGGTTGGATCATCCTCTGCTTGCATGTTCATAATCTCCTCTGTTCTGTCCAAACCTGCAAATGCTTCTGTTAATTGGCTACCAATGTTACTCATCTGTACAATAGGAGCAATCATAAACCCTAAGAGTAAAGTAAAGGCAATGAAATCACCATAAGATAATGTTCCGTCAATAATCATTGCTCCGCCAATTCCCATAATACCAACCGATGCCAAGCCTAATAAAAAAGCAGAAGAACTGGTCATTAAAGCAGTAGCTGTTAAACTCTTTTTTACATTAAGAAAAAGACGCTCAACACCTTTTTCGAATATGATGTTCTCTTGAGGCTCAGCATTAAACCCTTTAATTACTCTAACGCCTCCTAAGGATTCTGTTAACCTTCCTGTTACTTCAGCATTAATAACACCTCTATTTCTGAAAATTGGACGGATATAACCAAATGCTTTGAGTGCAATTACTGCAAATACTGCTACGGGAGCCAAAACAAATAGCGTCATCCATCCGTTGATATTTATTAAAAGGAATAAAGAAATAATCGCAGTAATGGTTCCACCAAACAATTGAACCAATCCTGTTCCTATTAAATTTCTTACTCCTTCTACATCCGTCATAATTCTAGAAACCAATGCGCCAGATTTGTTGTTGTCGAAATAAGATATAGGTAAGGACAGAATTTGTTTTTGAACTTTAGCCCTTAGTTTAGAAATAAGCAGTTGCGCTTCTACACTCAATAATCTTGTTAAAGCAAAAGAGGTTAAAGCCGATATTAAAATGGCTCCACTCACCATTAAAACTAATTCTATCAAATCATCCATGTCCTTATTTGGAATAACTTCATCCAATAACTCTTTACTCTTTAATGGTAATACTAAGCTGGCTAACCTACTGATTACGATTAATATTAATCCAATAAAGATGATCCCTTTTCTAGGCCATATAAATTCTTTGAACGCTTGAACTATCGTTACTTTTTGTTTACTCATATTATTTTAACTAATTAAATGTCTCCGTTCCATTCACCATAAAACTGTTTTAAATAAAGCTCCATAAATTTTTGACGTTCCTGAGCAAGTTGTTGTCCTGTTTTAGTGTTCATTCTATCTTTTAGAAGCAATAATTTTTCATAAAAATGATTGATGCTTGGATCAGTACTCGCTTTATACTCTGCTATGCTCATGTTAAGTTTCGGTGCAATTGAAGGGTTGTAAATTTCTCTATTTTTAAATCCTCCATAATTAAAAGCACGTGCAATACCAATTGCTCCAAGTGCATCTAACCGATCTGCATCTTGAACCACGTTTAATTCTGGAGAGGTAAATTTTTGTGCTTGATTACCACCCTTAAAAGAAATGTTTTCAATAATGGCAATAACATGATCAAGGTCTGCTGAATCAATTCCTTGTGACTCCATAAATTCTGTGGCTATTTTAGGGCCTATTGTTTCATCACCATCGTTAAATTTTGAATCGGCAATGTCATGCAACAATGCACCCAATTCTACAATAAGCATGTTTACATTTTCTGATTGTGCGATGAGTTTTGAATTCCTCCAAACCCGTTCAATGTGAAACCAGTCATGACCGCCTTCAGCTCCTTCAAGTTTTTCCTGGACAAATAAAATGGTGTTTTGGATAATTTGAGAATTCATTCTGCAAAGGAAAGCAGTTTTTTCCGTTCTTTTTAGATTAGCTTTGAGAAAAATTGATGATGGTTGTTCTCAAAACACATATTGTTCCCGAAGGGGTCGAAGACATTCGATTGTATGATTATGCGCAACAAATCTTTAAAACAGTCCCTTCGCGAAAAGGAATAAAAAAAGCGATTGCCCGTGAAGAGATAATTGTAGATGGAGAAAAAACAACAACTGGTTTATGGGTGAAACCTGGTCAAAAAATTGAGCTGTTGGCGTCAAATGTTAATCCGCCAAAAGCGTATCATCTTAAGCTGAAAGTAGTTTATGAGGATGAATATTTGGCTGTAATCGATAAGCCGGCTGGTATTCCCGTTAGTGGAAACCAGTTTAGAACCATACAAAATGCTTTAATTGGAAACATTAAAGATTCGCAAGAAGAAGATGCTTTACCATGGCCCAAACCTGTACATCGATTAGACAGTCCAACAAGTGGCTTATTGTTGATTGCTAAGACTGCAGCTGCTTTGGTAAAACTTGGACAACAATTTGAACAAAAGGAAATTCAAAAAAAATATAACGCCATTGTCATTGGAAAATTATCAAACAATGGAACAATTGATGCTGAAATTGAAGGGCTGAAATCGTTAACTGAATATAAGCTGATTATATCCGTTCCTTCCTTAAGAAATAAACACTTAAGTTTAGTTGAGCTGTTTCCAAAGACAGGAAGAACACACCAGCTAAGAATTCACCTTTCTCAATTAGGGTTTCCTATTTTAGGAGATAAAATTTATGGAAAAGAAGGCGAAGTATTAAAAGGTAAAGGATTGTTTTTAAGTGCTGTAGAATTGATATTTATTCACCCCACAACACAAATGCCATTAACAATTGAATTGCCTTTGCCCAATAAATTTAACACTACATTGGAAAGAGAAAAAACAAGGTGGGAGAAGTATAATTCTTAAACTTCTACTTTTATGGCATTGCTCATAAATGAATTCCTTAAGGAGATCAATTTTTCATCATAGTCAGTAGAAAAAACAATGTACTGGCATTTTGGAAAACTTTCACTTACTCTAACAATATCGGCTGCAAAATCTATTCGGGGTAGTAAGTTGGCATCTTCAATAATAATAGTATTCATATCATTGAGGTTAATGCCATTCATTAAATAAAGTTTATTTATTCTTTTCGCTGTACCAATCACAATGTCAACCCCTTCATAAATGGTGTCTTTTTGTATTTGTATTGCTTGTTCTTCATATACACTATATGTGCTTAAGTTCATATGTTGAGTAAATACTTTAAATTTTTCTTCTAATGCTAAGGCGGAAACTTTGTCTTTAACAAAGACCAGTACTCTAGGGTTGTCATGCTCTTCGTAATCCTTTAATTTTTGCAAAGTAGTTAGGATAAGTGCGGTGGTTTTACCACTGTTTTCAGCTCCAACTGCAAATACATTTGCCCCACTTTTTATTTTTGGAATGACACTTTTTTGAAAAGGTGTTGCCTCTTCAATAGTTAGATGTTCTAAAACATTTTTAAGGAGTGGCTTTAATTTTTTGAAAGGCATAAATCTGACAAGTTGATTACCGCTAATCCTTTTTGATCTTAATGCAAAAGGTCTTCGCAATTTTATCGTGTAAACCTTGTTTTTTCTTATCAAAAATTAGCCAACAAATAATAATTAAAAAGACAACACTGTAAACTGAAGAAATAGTATTTAATGGAGAGTCTTGAGATAATTCTGTTAACTCTATGTACGTGTCAATATTTTTAAAATTAGGAGCCAAGTATATACTTGTTGCTGCCATTAATTGAATGATGGTAGAAATTGCCCATGGAATATACCTACCGAAAGCTTGATCAATGCTTATCGGTTTCAATTCTTTATTGACTACTTTTATTTTACATGCCATTTTCCCCAATGTGGCACCGTATCGCCACTCTAATAAAGGTTTGTATAACGCAGAGAGCACTGTTAATACATACAGCAGAGCTATGGATTTAATGTTAAACTGATTAAAATAACTCAATACAAAGACTGGAATGAAGATAAGAAGGTCTATCATTCCTGCACCAACTCTTATCCAAAATCCTGCATATTCTATTTCTTCCTTATAACCGTGGTTATCATCAATTAATACATTGTCTAAAGCTTCTTCGCTCATGTTATAATATTTTTTTTACTCGTCCTACAATACCACCTTCCAGCATCACTTTTATGCCATGAGGATGAGTAGAGGAGTTGGTTAAAATTCTTTTAACAATTCCGGGTGTTAAATTACCCGAACGTTGATCTTGTTTTTGAACTACTTCAACTTCAGTTCCTATTTGAATGTCTTTTCTGTTTTTTCCGCCAGACATTGATTATATTTTTTTTACGTATTGTGTGATGATCACAATTTGCTGACCATCAACTTTTCCTTCAATGTATTCAGCATTTTCATGATCCAATGAAATTCTTCTTACAGCAGTACCTCTTTTAGCAATCATGCTTGAACCCTTTACTTGTAGGTCTTTAATTAATACTACAGAATCACCAGCATTTAAGGTTACACCGTTACTGTCTTTGTGTATTATTTTATCACCCTCATCATCTCCTTCCCCGGTTGCCTCAGCCCATGTTCTGACATTGTCTTCTAAATACATCATGTCCAATAAGTCTTGGGTCCATCCCTCAGATTTTAATCGAGATAACATTCTCCAAGCCATTACTTTTACAGCATCTACTTCGCTCCACATACTATCATTTAAACAACGCCAATGGTTTGCATTCACATTTTCTGGATGCTCAATTTGATCTAAGCAAGTAGAACAAACTAAAATGTTTCCTTCTGCTGCTTTGTTCGATACAGGAGGAACTTCATAGGCGCTTAAATTATCTGAAGAAGTACAGAGCTCACACTTGTTTCCACTTCTTTCTTGAATTTCATTTTCTATACTCATGGGTTACTCTAATAGCTTAAATAAGGGTTTATGGTTGTCATAATTGATTTTTTAGTTACAAAAAGGGGTTAGTTTAAGTTTGCGGTTAATTCAATGTTAGCTGTTCCACCGTCATATAGCCTTGAAATAGGACATTTTGCTTTGGCTGCAGCTGCTAATTCATCAAATTTTTCTTGAGAAAGGCCATCACAAATAACATTACATACTAATTGTATATTAGAAATGTTTGGGCCAATATCGTCTTTCTCTAAAGTAACTATTGCATTAGTATTGATATTAGATGGTGTCAAACCTTCACCACTAATTAACGCAGATAAAAACATTGAATAACAGCCTGCATGTGCTGCTCCGATAAGTTCCTCTGGATTGGTTTCAGACCCTTCTTCAAACCGGGATGCAAAGGTATAAGGGCCACTATAACCTGTAAAACTCATTGTTCCATTACCTTCTTTTAAGGTTCCATTCCATTGTGCTGATGCTTTATTTACTGACATGATTTCTATTTTTGTTAGTTAATTTTCTATCTGAATCAAATGTAATTATTTTTTCGAGGCTTATGAAGCTTCTTCTGTTTTGCTCGAGTCTTCAATTAAGTCTTTCAGTTCTTTCAGTTCTGTTTCTGTAAAAGAACGGTATTCTCCAACCTTTAAGTTGGTTAAAGAAATATTCATAATCCGAATGCGCTTTAATGTTTTGACTTCATAAGCCAAGTAATCGCACATCCTTCTTATTTGACGGTTTAATCCCTGCGTCAACACAATGTTAAAAGTAGTTTCATTGATTTGTTCTACCTTGCATTTCTCTGTGATGGTATCCAGTATTGGAATGCCATTGCTCATTTGTTTAATAAATTCTTTAGTAATGGGTTTGTTTACTGTTACAATGTATTCTTTTTCATGACTGTTTTTAGCGCGTAATATTTTATTCACGATGTCACCATCATTGGTTAAAAAAATAAGCCCTTCACTGGGTTTGTCTAACCTGCCAATGGGGAAAATGCGCTCGGGGTAGTTGATGTAGCTAATGATATTCCCTTTAACATGTGTTTCTGTTGTACACGTAATTCCAACAGGTTTATTAAATGCAATGTAGATGTTAGCTACTTCTTTGGTAATAACCGTTCCATTAACACTTATTACATCTTTTGACGTAACTTTAACCCCTAATCCAGCAGTAGCTCCATTGACTTTTACGTGACCTTCCTCTATTAATTTGTCAGCTCCCCTTCGTGAACAATAACCTGTTTCTGAGATGGCTTTATTTAGGCGTTTGGTTTCCATTTATCAAATGTGCGAATTTGCCTCAAAAATAAGGATTATGATGTTTAGTTAATGACCTTTAAAAAAACCTAATTCTTATTTTTTTTAAAAATGATTAACTTTACCCATAGAATTATAACTCAATACTTAAATTAAAAACAAATGAGGTTTAGCTTAATCATTATCTTATCATTTTTTGCCATCGGTTTAAAAGCTCAGACAAGTCTTAACATGAATTTAGTTTACCAATGGCAAGACAATACGTTACCAGCCTCATTCGCTCATGACAATACTTATAACGAGATTTGGGGATATGCTAATAATGGTAGAGAATATGCTATTATTGGTTCAACGGCAGGAACACATATCTTTGACATTACTGATGTAAACAATGTAGATACCGTTGATTTTATTGCGGGTAGAGTACAAGGGGGGCAAATAATACATAGAGATTATGACACCTACCAAGATTACTTATACATTGTTGCTGATGAAGGGGCAAGTTCATTGCAAATAGCGGATTTATCATTTTTACCGGATTCTGCGCCTTTGGTTTATGACGATGATAATTTTATCGTAAAATCACATAACATATTTATAGATACAACTTCTGGTTATTTATACACTTGTGGTGGTGTTACTGATTTTGGTCCTAACCAGTTGTCAATATATGCATTGAACCCTGATCCAACCAACCCTCAATTTTTACTGAATTGCGAATTAGGTGTTCCATTTTGGAATGCTAATATTGGATATTTGCATGATATTTATGTTAGAAATGATACTGCTTATTGTAATGCTGGTCCTAATGGTTTGTTTGTGGTGGATTTTTCTAATTTACTTTCAGTACAAGGTTTAGGTTCAATAACAACTTACCTGCACCAAGGGTATAATCATTCTGGTTGGTTAGACGATAGTGGAGATCATTACGCTTTAGCAGATGAAAACCATGGGTTAAGGGTTAAAATATTAGATGTGAGCAATTTGTCGAATATAAATGTGATTGATACCATTGGTTCCAATGTGGTCGATACCCTATCTATTCCTCATAACCTTATATTTAAAAATGATTTCTTATACGTGAGTTATTATTTTGATGGTCTGTATGTTTTTAACACTTCGGACATTAATAACATTAGCTTGGCAGGATATTATGATACTTCTACACGTCCTCATCAGGATAATAAGTATGAAGGGAATTGGGGTGTTTATCCGTTCTTACCTTCGGGTAAAATATTAGCTTCTGATATGCAAGAAGGATTGTTTGTTTTTGATACATCATTTCCCAATAGTGTTGCTGATTTTGGAGTAAAGAACGAATTGGCATTTATCGTTTATCCAAACCCAGCGAGTAATCAAATTACCGTTACAACTACACTTTTTGAAAAAGCTGTAGCATATGCTATAATTGACCTTAGCGGTAAAATGGTAAAGAAGGGACAGCTAACAAAAGCACAAACGAGTATTGGAATAGCAGATATATCTTCAGGATTTTATACTTTTTCCATTACCCAAAGCAATGGAAGTGTGGTTACAAAGAAGTTTATAAAGGAGTAGCGGTCATTTCCAAAACGTATCTATTTTGATTGGTTTGGTTGTAAGTTTATCGTTGAAGAAAAACTGGAACCACTCATAAAACCATACACGTTTTCCGATATTGTTATACCAGAACATTGCTTTTCTAAGCCGTTTGTCTTTATGGAATAGCCAGCGTGAAATTGCTTTCGGTCTTGCCTGCATTAATAATTCAATCAATTTCACATACAGGATTACTTTCCATGGATTAAGATTTTTTGTCTCTAATATTTGATGCTTGTAATCCCATTTTGTTTGATCGAGTTGGACTATCCTTTTATCTTTTACTTCATCAAAATAAGGGGTCCATTTATGAGGGGTAACGTAAAGCAATTGAACCTGGTCAGGATCATAGGATATCAATTGCTTGTAACTGTTGTAAAAGTCTCTTGTTTTTTCTTCACCAAAACCAACAACATAAGTGGCCATAGAAAGAATATTATGTTTCCTTAGTAGTTGAATGGCTTCCCTGTCTTTAGTGATCGAACCAGCTTTTTTTATCTTTTCCAAAATGACTTCATCATAGTTTTCTATCCCCAATAAAAACCTTTCAAACCCTGCTTCTTTGTACAAGTGTAAGTGGTCAGCATCTCTTACAATGTTGTCTGCTCTTATGGAGCCAACAAGAATTAGGTTTAAGTTTTTAGCGATTAACGCTTCTAAAAAGGTTTTCCATTCTCTTTTGTTTGAAGAAGGATTTTCATCCGCAAAATTAATGACCTCAATTCCATATTTATGGTGTAACATTTCAAGCTCATCTGCTAAACGTTGAGGATCTTTGTTTCGAAATTTTTTCCAGAACAGGTTTTGACCGCAATAGCTGCAAGGGTAGGGGCATCCTCTTGAAAATTGTATAACTACGGCTTTCTTTTTACCCCAATAGGTATAATGATAATCACCCATTAGCTCCCATCCAACTCGATAATCATCGAGGTTTGAAATAATGTTTGCTGTTTTTGTTTTCATAGCAACTCCGTCTTTCCGATAAGCAATGCCCTTAACAGTAGCTATGTCTAAATGCTCCTCTAATCCATGCAGTAAGTCTAAGGTAATTTGCTCACCCTCCCCACAGACGATATAATCAATTTGATCATTAGTTTCTATTATTTCCTTCCAATGGTAAGTGGGGAATACTCCTCCGATTATAATTTTTATTGCTGGGTTTTCTTTTTTAATTAATAGAGTGATGTCATTAATGATGGGTTGGGCCGATGTTGACCCTGAATGGCCTAACAAAACAATGTTGGGGTTGAATTCGATTGTTTTTTCGACAATAGATTCATGTTTTAAATTACTGAAGTCCGCATCCAATAGTTGTACTTCATAGTTGTTGTCAATTAAAGGACCGCCTATAGAAAGCAATCCTAATGGAGGTAAATGTTCTCTCGGTAAGCGACTTCCAATTGATTTGTGGGGTGGGTTTATTAGTAGAATTTTCATGCTCGTTTCTTTTGGGTTTTAAGTGAAACGAGTGGCTTTTTAGGACATTGTTATGTTAACATTTTTTATGATTTGTTGATGGAGTAATACGTATCCAATTCTTCAATAAAAATTGCTTTATCGCTATCAGGTAAAAAAGAATA
Source organism: Flavobacteriales bacterium (assembly GCA_029262875.1). GTDB lineage: Bacteria > Bacteroidota > Bacteroidia > Flavobacteriales_E > Vicingaceae. The sequence continues at coordinate 44,838 of JAJCYO010000075.1, read as the reverse complement.
TTGAAATGAGTTTCGAGCCAATTGGTACAATTCTTCTTTACTCAAGTTTAATGCTTGCTGTGTGTCAATGTAATTTTGGTTGACTTGTCCACCAAAGTAAGCAGGATCATCTGAATTGATGGTGGTTTTAATGCCTAAATCCATCATCTTTTTTAAGGAATGATCTTTTAAATCTTTTACAACTTGCAAGGCTGTGTTGGAAAGTGGGCAAACCGTTAAAGCTAAATCGCGTTGGATGATTTCCCGAACCAAAGTATCATCTTGAAGGCAGTTGTTGCCATGGTCTATTCGCTTAATTTTTAACAGGTCTAATGCTTCCCATATGTAATCTGCATCGCCTTCTTCTCCTGCATGTGCTACTGGAATATATCCCTCTTTAATAGATGCTTCAAAAACGTTGGCGAACTTTGAAGGTGGATTTCCTTTTTCAGAAGAATCTAATCCAACAGCAGTTATCTTATTTTTAAACGGAATTGATTGTTCCAATGTTTTAAATGCTTCCTCTTCAGATAAGTGGCGCAAATAGCTCATGATTAATAGTGCAGAAACATTCAAATCCTTTTTAGCAGTCTCAATTGCCCTACTAATACCATTTATTACTGTTTCAAAAGTGATTCCTCTTTGAGTATGTGTTTGAGGGTCAAACATGATCTCCGTGTGTCTCACATTTTGTTCCGCACACTTTTTTAAGTAGCTATAAGTTAAGTCATAAAAATCTTGTTCGGTTATTAAAACCCCTGCACCTTGGTAGTAGATGTCTAAAAAATCCTGCAAGCAATCAAAAGAATAAGCTTCTTTCAATTCATCGATTGAGTTATATTTTAAAGTAATACCGTTTCGATGTGCAATTTCAAAAAGCAATTCAGGTTCAAATGTTCCCTCAATATGCAAGTGAAGCTCTGCTTTAGGAAGGTTTTTAATGAAATTTTTCATAAGATTTTAGGGCTAAAAAAAGGGAAGCATGCGCTTCCCTTCATTGAAATATGGTTAAACTTTATTTTTTCACAGCTTCAACAACTGCTTTAAAAGCATCTGGGTGGTTCATTGCTAAATCAGCTAAAACTTTTCTGTTTAACTTGATGTCTTTTTTAGCAACTTCTCCCATAAATTTAGAGTAAGACATGCCATGCTCTCTAACACCTGCATTAATACGCTGAATCCATAAGGCTCTAAAGTTTCTTTTCTTTTGTTTACGTCCAGTATAAGCATAAACACCAGCTTTTTCTACTGCGTTTTTAGATACTGTCCATACATTTTTTCTTCTACCAAAGTACCCTTTGGCTTGCTTCATGATTTTCTTTCTTCTTGCTCTTGAAGCGACTGAATTTGTTGATCTTGGCATTTTAATTTACGTTTTTTGATAGTTAGTGTTCTTTCGAATCTTTAAACTAATTACCTGGTTTTGTACTTTTATTAATTTACGATAACCGATATCGGTAACATGATTAGGATTATATCCCTAATTGTAATTTTATACTTTTCTCATCTACTTTTGCAACTAGACCAGACTTGGTTAAATTACGCTTTTGTTTAGTCGTTTTCTTAGTTAAGATGTGACTTTTAAAAGCATGTTTCCTTTTAATTTTTCCCGTCCCAGTTAATCGGAATCTCTTTTTTGCACTGGAGCCGGTTTTCATTTTTGGCATACTATATAATTTATTTAATTTATTACTTATTTTTCTTTTTCGGAGTCAGATACATAAACATTCTTTTACCATCCATTTTTGGTAAAGCTTCTACTGTTGCAATGTCTTCCAACTCTTGCGCTAACTTTAACAAAAGTATTTGCCCTCTATCTTTAAAGATGATTGTTCTACCTTTAAAGAAAACAAATGCTTTTACCTTAGCACCTTCTTCTATAAACTTACGAGCATGTTTTGTTTTAAATTCAAAATCATGATCGTCTGTATTCGGCCCAAAGCGTATTTCTTTCAATACAATTTTTTGAGCTTTAGCTTTAATCTCTTTTTGTTTCTTTTTTTGATCGTAAAGAAACTTCTTATAATCAATTATCTTACAAACAGGAGGTTTAGCATTTGGCGAAATTTCAACTAAATCTAATTCTTGCTCTTCTGCAAACTTTAAAGCTTGTTCAATAGAATATACATCAGGCTCAACACCTTCAGCGATTACACGAACTTCTTTAGCGAATATTCTTTCGTTTATTTTGTGAGGGTCTTCCTTTTTAACGAATCTACGCCTCCCTCTATGTGAAAATCTTTTAGCTATGGTTTCTCTGTTTTAATTAATTATTACTTAAATCTTTTTCAATTTCATTATTTACTAATTCTGCAAACCCTTTTTCAGTAAACTCACCTAAATCTCCTTCTCCGTGTTTCCTTACTGCTAAAGCGCCAGACTCAATTTCTTTCTCTCCAATAATTAGCATGTAAGGCACTTTTTTAACCTCCGCATCTCTAATTTTTCTTCCCACTTTTTCGTTCCTATCGTCAACGAATCCGCGAATATCGTAATTATTTAATGAATTTAAAATATTTTTACACGATTCGTTGTATTTTTCACTTACTGGTAAAATCGCAACTTGATCAGGTGTTAGCCATAATGGGAAATTTCCAGCGCAGTGTTCTATCAATACTGCAACAAACCTTTCCATAGAACCAAAAGGTGCACGGTGAATCATTACTGGTCTGTGTGCCTCATTATCACTGCCTTTATATTCTAACTCAAAACGCTCTGGTAAATTGTAATCTACCTGAATTGTCCCCAATTGCCAGCTTCTTCCTAAAGCATCTTTTACCATAAAATCCAACTTTGGACCATAAAAAGCCGCTTCGCCAGTTTCAACAACAGTATTCAGTCCTTTTTCTTTTGCCGTCTCAATGATTGCTTTTTCAGCCTTTTCCCAGTTTTCATCTGATCCAATATATTTTTCCTTATTCTCAGGGTCTCGAAGAGAAATCTGAGCTATATAATCTTGAAAATCGAAAGTCTTAAAAACGTACAATACTAAATCAATAACATTTTTAAACTCCTCTACAATTTGATCAGGGCGGCAGAAGATGTGGGCATCATCAACAGTAAAACTTCTAACACGCGTTAAACCATGCAATTCACCACTTTGTTCGTAACGGTAAACCGTTCCAAATTCTGCATATCGTATCGGTAGATCCCTATATGATCTTGGAGATGAGTTATATATTTCACAGTGGTGAGGGCAGTTCATAGGTTTTAATAAAAACTCTTCATCCTCATGAGGTGTTTTTATTGGTTGAAAAGAATCTTCGCCATATTTAGCATAATGACCTGATGTCTCATACAAATTTTTATGGCCAATATGTGGTGTCATTACGGGTAAATAACCCGCTTTTAATTGCGCTTTTTTTAAGAAATTCTCTAAACGCTCTCTTAACGCAGTTCCTTTTGGTAACCATAAAGGTAATCCTTGACCCACTTTTTGAGAGAATGTAAACAGTTCTAATTCCTTTCCTAATTTTCTATGGTCACGAAGCTTAGCTTGTTCTAAAATTTCTAAATATTCAGTAAGCAGTTTTTGTTTAGGGAAACTAACACCATAAACACGAACCAATTGACTTTTTGTTTGATCTGCTCGCCAATATGCACCAGCAACACTCATTACTTTAAAAGCTTTTACAATTCCTGTGTTTGGAATGTGTCCACCTCTACATAAATCAGTAAAATCAGAATGGTCACAGAAAGTAATTTCTCCATCATTCAAATTTTCGATCAGTTCAACCTTGTATTCGTTTCCTTCTTCTTTGTATTTGGCTAATGCATCCGCTTTAGCGACAGGTCTCAATTTAAAATCAGCCTTTTCTCGAGCCAACTCTAAGAACTTATCTTCTATTTTTTTAAAATCTGCTTCATGAATGGTTGTTTCACCAGAATCAACATCATAGTAAAAGCCATTATCAATTGCTGGACCAATAGTGAGTTTAATACCTGGGTACAACTTTTCTAAGGCCTGAGCCATGATGTGAGCAGAAGAATGCCAAAAAGCTTTCTTCCCTTCATCATCATTAAAAGTGAATAAAGTAACATTAGCATCAGTGGTAATAGGTGTGGTAACTTCAACTGTGTTGCCGTTTACACTTGCCGAAATTACATTTCTGGCTAACCCTTCACTAATACTCATGGCGATATCCATGGCAGTTACTCCTGCTTGATATTCTTTTACTGCGCCATCTGGTAATGTTACTTTTATCATTTACTTTAAAATTTAGAACGGCAAAGTTAATAAAATGGGTGTTTTAACGACATAAAATAATTCAATTATTTTTGTAGCATTATGGATCAAAAAATTAAACGATATATTTCAGCAAATAAAGTACTTACATTAGCTACGTCTATTAATGATAAACCTTATTGTGCCAATTGTTTTTATGTGTTTGATGAAGTCAATAAAACATTGATTTTTTTGTCTGATGCCAAGACGCAGCATATTGCAGAAGGACTTCAGAATAGTAATGTTGCTGGAACCATTAATACTGAAGTGACAACGGTAGCCAAAATACAGGGCATACAGTTTACAGGAGAATTTGTAAATCCATCTGAGGAGCAACAAAAAACATTTTATGCGATTTACTATAAGAAATTTCCTTTTGCAAAAGCAAAACCATCACCAATATGGGGAATAGAATTAGATTGGATTAAAATGACGGACAATACTTTAGGATTTGGAAAGAAGTTGATTTGGGAAAGATAATTAGAAAATTCTTACTTTTAAATAATAATTAAAAAACTCAATTATGAAGAGTACTTTCTTGATAACCTTTTCACTACTTCTTTTTTTAAACGGTTATACTCAGAAATCTAATTATTATGCTATAACCAATTCTGGGAATAGGATTGAATTATATAATAGAATAGAACTTATTCCTGGAGAAATCCATCATTTTCCTAAAAATGACAAGGGTAGAAATAAATTAGAAAAAATCAATCAAGACTCGATTAGGCTTTTGGTAGCAGGGGAAAAATATTTTGTGGGAGTGCTTAATAAAAAAAATAGACAAAGACTTAAAGAGGTTATTGCCTTTAATGATGAATATATAATGTTAGAAACCTATAGAGCATTAGGGACATCAGGTCAGCACGACATTTATTTGATGACAGTAATTGATAGAGAGTTTAATATTATTGAACCTGCGGTTAAAATTTACAGTGATAATCAAAAAATTAATTATAATAAAGAAATTTTTAAAGATAAAATTGAACCCTATTTTGAGGATTGCCCTGAATTACTAAATAGAATATATGATAATATGGCAGATGGAGGACCAGGAACTGGAAGGATTTCTAATTTTAAATGCGGTAATTCGAAAGAAGTATTTCCAAATGTGAATCGATCTATTGTTGATGTGGAAGTTGAATTACCATCGACAGTAGCAAATATAGAGAAGAATTATGAGGTAACTGAAAAAGGCATAAAGAAAGATGTCATTGAATCACCACAAAGATTAAGCAAGGCTAAACAATATGGAACGGTTCAAGATAAGCTGAGAAGTTTAAAGTATATGGTAGTGGATAAAAGAATATATTTAACCCTTGAAGCTCCTAAAAAACTCTATGATGTATACGAAGTTGTTGCTTACAACGATAATTTCATATTGACATATGATTTAGTCGAGAAGTTCACTTATCATATTTATGATAGAAATTACAAGTTAATTGAAAATAATATTAATAAAGTTGATATTTTAAAAAAGCTTGAGACTTACTTTAATGATTGTTCTAAACTATCAGAAAGCATAAAAATGAATCTACCTTTAAAGAAAAAGTTTAAAAATGAGCTCAACTACTACAATTGTGATAATTCAGCTCCCCTAACGAGGTAATCTAAAACTCAAAATGAAGCTTCACATTAATTTGTCGTGAAGTAAGGTAATTAGGAACAGCATAATTTCTATTGGTGACATCTTTTACCCATAAATAAGAAATAACGTTATTAATTTGTAATAAATTAAACACTTCAGCGCTAATCCAGATGTTCTCAAAGTTTCCGATAATTTTACTTTTCCCATGTTTTTCAGCCTTTTTTAAAAGGTAAGAAAACCCCATGTCTACCCTTCGGTATGCTGGTATTCTTAACGTTGCTTTATACCTTTCATGATCGTCTGATGGTCCAAAAGGCAAGCCTGTGGCATAATACAATGCGATGTGCATTTTTAGGCTCGGTAATTTTGGAATGTAATCCTGAAAATAAAGTGCGAAATTTACACGTTGATCCGTTGGCCTCGGAATCCATCCAGGCCCAACTTCAAGACTATCTGCAATGACATTATTGGCAGTAAATCCAGAAATAATAGTATCTCCATCACTGTTTAAATACGTAACTTTTCGATCATCCACTAAGTCTTCACGAACTTTCGAAACGGACATGCTAAACCATGATTCTACTCCTTTTACAAATTCTCCATTTATTTTCATGTCAACTCCGGCAGCTTGTGCGTTCGCATTATTGGTAGCATGATACCTTATTCTAACATTGTCCAATTCATAAGGGATTACATTCTCCATGTGTTTGTAATAGACTTCAGTTGTAAATTTAAAAGGCCTTCCCCATGCTTCAAAATTATAATCAGAACCCAATACAGCTTGGTAAGAACGCTGTGATTTGATGTTGCGATTTATGTTGCCATCAAAATCACGCATTTCTCTATAGAATGGAGGTTGATAATAAACACCCCCAGCAAGCCTAAAAAGAAAATCCCTTTTCCAGTTAGGTTCAACAGAAAATGCTACACGTGGACTAACTATTAGTTCTTCGTTCAAATCCCAAAAAGCACCTCTTGCACCAGCTGTAAATGTATAGTTTACGGTGTCTTTTTCCCATACCCATGAGCGCTGTAAATAGCTGCTATATCGGCTACTGTTTAATGTTACTTTAGATTTTAAAACTTCGTTTAGTTCTAACAATTGTTCTCCTTGTGCCAATGCATCAGTATAACCAATTGAATCAGCTCCTTGTGGAATAAAAAAACCAGTGGAATCTACAAACCCCCATTCACTAATTTTATCCTCAATGAACTCATGTTGGTATTTAACTCCCCAAAAAGTAGTGTGGTTCCCTGCTATTTTTTTTCCTTTATGTTCAACATTTATTACGTTGGCGTCTAAGGTATTTCTGGCATGATCCATAAAAGTACCAACGCCTCTGTTAAATTTTACATCACCGAATTCATCGCTTCCTAAATCTCTTTCCAGTTCATCTATTCGATACCCCCCTTCAATATCAAATTTCTCATCTTCTAAAGTGCTAAAAGCAGAGGTGATAAATTTGAGTTCCAAACCTTCTTTTGGCGTAAAAGTATTGCTAATTGCTCCAAAATAAGTTTGAAATTGATCAACTTCTTGTCCATCAAAAAAGACCGTTAGCTGCAGTGCTTGATTAATGGTTCCAAATTCTGTTTGCCTGGTGTCGGGAATAAATTTATACTTATTTTGAGCTACGTTTCCTAAAAAGCCAATTTCCCATTTTTCATTGATGTCATATGTAATGTATGTTTGAGCATCTAAAAAAGAAGGGCGGTATTCACCATCGGTATCTAAACTTTGTAATACATATTGATTGGTTTTATATCGAACTCCTGTTAGGAAGGTAAGTCTATGGTTTTTGCTGGCACCTTCTATGTGTACAGAAGCACCTTGTAAACTTGCTGTAAAAGATCCTCCGAATTCTTCTGGTTCTTTATAAGTAACATCTAAAACGGACGACATTTTATCACCATATTTTGCACCGAATCCACCTGCGGAAAATTTGATGTCAGAAACTAAATTAGAATTGATAAAGCTTAATCCTTCTTGTCTTCCAGCTCTAATTAAAAACGGTCGATATATCTGAATGTCATTAACATAAACCAAGTTTTCATCAAAGTTACCTCCACGAACAGAGTATTGAGAACTCAGTTCATTATTCGATGACACACCAGGGAGTGTTTTTAGTATGGCTTCAACACTTTCATTTGGTCCGACAAAATTCTTCGCCAGTTTAGGTTCTATTCGGACCATAGGGTCACCACGGTTTCCTTCTTCAACATGATCATAAGTCTCCATTCCGGTAACCGTATTTATTAAGACAGATGAGAAATCTGCATTTTCACCAGGAGAGAGGTTAAATGTTTGAAGTAATGTTTTATGTCCTATGAAGGAAATTCCAATTTTGATGTTTTGATTTGCTGGAATTTTAATGGTAAAGAACCCTTTTGCATCAGATATAACTACCTCAGGTTCACCTAAAATGGCAATATTGGCATATTGCAAGGGTTCACCTTTTGAGTTTTTAAGTGTTCCAGAAACTGTTGCCGTTTCCTGAGCACAAACTCCTCCTGTAACAAAAATCAAGATGATGATATAAAGTATTTTATCTAAAGTCACTAAGTCCGTGCATTTTATTGGGTTTCAAAAGTAACTAAAAATGTCATAATATATTGTGGTGATCCGACCACTTGTCGTATTATTTTACCACTTATGTATTAAGGTTTTGGGATGCATATTATTTATACCTATTTTCGCATAACTAATTAAGAAAAAATATATCAGTATGAAAAGAATTTTAATAGCGGCTGTTTTATGCTTTGGGTTGATAAGCGCAAATGCACAGTCTAAAATAGAGTTTGAACAATACAAACTCAAAAACGGAATGAATGTTATCCTTCACGAAGATCATTCAACACCAATAGTTGCCGTAACGGTACTTTACCACGTTGGTTCTAAAAATGAAGACCCTAAGAGAACAGGGTTTGCTCACTTTTTTGAGCATTTATTATTTGAAGGATCTGAAAACATTGGTAGAGGAGAGTACATGAAAATTGTTCAAAGCAATGGAGGTATTTTGAATGCAAATACTTCATTTGACAGAACTTTTTACTTTGAGATCTTACCTTCTAATCAATTGGAATTAGGATTATGGTTAGAATCTGAAAGATTATTGCATGCTAAGATTGATGAAACTGGTGTAGAGACTCAAAGAGAAGTAGTGAAAGAAGAATATAGACAGCGTTATGAGAATACTCCTTATGGTTCTTTCTTACCAGAGATGTTTAAAAGAGCATTTGAAATCCACCCATACAACTGGGTGCCAATTGGTTCTTTGGAGCATTTAAATGCTGCTAAAATTGAAGAGTTTAGAGATTTTTACAAAACATACTATGTTCCTAATAATGCAACGCTTTCTATTGCTGGAGATTTTGATAAAAAGCAATTGAAGCAATGGATTAATAAATATTTTGCTGGTATTCCAAAAGGAACAAAGCCAATGAACAGACCAAAAGTTGTTGAGCCAGTAAAAAAAGCTGAAATAAGAGATGTTATTGAAGACAATGTTCAATTACCTGCAGTAATGATGGGTTATCATACTCCTGCTCAAGGAACTCCTGATGCTTATGCTGTTGACATGCTGGCACAAATCTTATCTCAAGGAAAAAGTTCAAGAATGCAAAAAAGTATTGTTGACGAACAAGAAAAAGCATTATTTGTTGGAGCATTTCCTTTTCCAACGGAGGATCCAGGAATGGCATTGATGTTTGGTTTAACAAATATGGGTGTTTCTTTAGAAGATTTAGAGAATTCAATTGATGCGGAAGTAGAGAAGCTACAGAAAGAATTAATTTCTGAAAAAGAATTTCAAAAACTTAAAAATCAAATTGAGAATGACATGATTTCTCAAAATTCTAAAATTGAGGGAATTGCAGAGAGCTTAGCAAATTATGCTGTTTACTATGGTGATGCTAATCTAATCAATACGGAAATTGATAGGTACATGAAAGTAACTCGTGAAGATATCCAACGAGTGGCAAAAGAGTACTTTAGAAAAGACAATAGGGTAACATTACATTATGTACCTAAAAAGGCTGATAAACCAAATCAACCAGACTTAAAAGAAGATAAAAAATAATACAGATCAGAAAATTATATAAGATGAAAAAGATATTATCACTCCTATTAGTATTAGCAGTAACTTCAGTTGCTTTTGCTCAGAAATTAGACAGAAGTAAAAGGCCTACAGCTGGAACTGCGCCAGAAATTAAATTGGGTAAGATTGAAAAATTTACCTTAGAAAATGGTCTTAAAGTATTTGTTGTAGAAAACCACAAATTACCTAAAGTAGCTTATTCTTTATCGTTAGATGTGGATCCTGTATTAGAGGGAGATATGGCTGGTTATTTAGATGTTACTGGACAGTTAATGGAAAGAGGTACAAAGAACAGAACCAAGCAACAATTTGATGAAGAGATTGATTTCATTGGTGCTACCTTAAGTTCTTCCTCAAGTGGAATTTATGCAGCTTCGTTAAAAAAGCATCAAAATAAACTGTTAGATATGATGTCTGACGTATTGATGAATGCTGAATTTAAACAGGAAGAATTAGATAAGATTAAGAAACAAATGATTTCAGGGATAGCATCTTCTAAAGATGATCCTGATGCAATTGCAGGTAATGTAAAAGCAGCCTTATTGTATGGTCAAGACCACCCTTATGGGGAAGTCGCAACTGAAGAAACAGTGGAAGCAATTACCTTGGAAAAATGTATAGCACATTATAAAACGTATTTCAAACCTAATGTAGCTTATTTAGCTGTTGTTGGTGATGTTACTGTTGCTGAAGTTAAGCCTTTGATAGAGAAATACTTTGGAAGTTGGGCTAAAGGAGATGTTCCTGTGAATAAGTACAGAACACCTTCTGCTCCAAGTAAAACGAAAGTAGCAGTAGTTCATAAAGAAGGAGCTGTACAATCTGTAATTAACATTACGTATCCAATTAACCTTAAGCACAATAATCCAGATGTAATTAAAGCCAGAGTAATGAACTCTATTTTAGGTGGAGGTTCTACGGCAAGGTTATTTATGAACCTAAGAGAGGGGCATGGTTATACATACGGAGCTTACTCAAGAATAAGTCCAAGTAAATTGGTTGGAAGCTTTTCTGCAAGTGCTAAAGTAAGAAACGAAGTAACGGATAGCTCAATTACTCAATTTATGGTAGAGTTAAACAGAATGATTGATGAAAAAGTTTCAGAAGAAGATTTACAAGGTGTGAAAAATTATATGACAGGAACATTTGCATATACCTTACAAGATCCTCAAACAATTGCCCGTTTTGCAATTAACACTGAGAAGTATAACTTGCCAGAAGATTATTATGCAAACTACTTGAAAAATGTTGCTGCAGTAACAATAGAAGATGTACAAGCCATGGCTAAAAAATACATTAAGCCAGAGAATGCACATATTTTAGTTGTAGGTGATAAAGAAATTGCTGACAAGTTAAAAGGATTTGCTGCAAGTAAAAAGGTAGATTTTTATGACACTTATGGTAACGACTGGGTAGAGCCATTAAAGCCTGCTCCAGCTGGAATGACTGCTGAGAATGTGTTGGACAAATTTATTGAAGCAAAGTATGGTATGCCAGCAGGAAAGTCTTTGGATAAAAAATTGAAGAAGATTAAAGATGTTACCATGAAAATGAGTGCATCTGTTCAAGGGCAATCAATTAGCATTACACGTTACAACAAAGCACCAAACAAATATGCTATGTCTATTACAATGGGACCAATGGTTATTCAAAAACAAACATTTGATGGTACCAAAGGAAAAATGAGTGGGATGCAAGGAAATAAAGATGTAGAAGGTGAAGAATTGGAAGACTTAAAAGCAAGTGCAGTGATGTTCAGTGATATAAGCTATGCAACTTCTGGGAGTACTTATACTTTATTAGGTATTGAGCCAATAGGAGGTAAGGATGCTTATAAAATTGAAGTGGTTAAGAAGAGTGGAGATAAAGAAACGGAATGGTATGATGTTGCAACAAGCATGCAAGTAAAAGCAATGCAAGTAACAGAAGTTCCTGAAGAAGCTGGTGGAGGGTCTATGACTTCAGTATCTGAATTTTCGGATTACAAAGTGGTAAATGGCATTAACTATGCACATAAAATCAAACAAACTGCTGGACCACAGATTATCGATATGGAAGTGACAGCAATTGAACAAAACACCAAATTAGGTGATGAAATATTTGAATAATTGAACTCATCATTCAATTAAAAAGCCCGTTCATTTGAACGGGCTTTTTTTATAAATTGCTATTATACATAACAAATTAGAGCCGTTTAGCGTTTAATAAGTATGTTATTTAAACGTTTCACCATATTATTTTTGTTGGCTTTTCTGTCAGTTTTCGTTTTTGGGCAAGAAAATGAGACACCGAATGAAGAGAATACCCATTATAATTTAAAGATGGAATATCCTCGAGAGGCTGAAATTAATGGGATAGAAGGAACCATAATCATAACATTCGATTTAGATTCAACTTGTTCTATCCATAACATTAGACAAGACGTTGTACTTGGGTATGGCTGTGAAGATGTTATGTTTGATTCCCTGTGTGAATTAGAGGAACTTCTAAAGAAAGACTTTAACAGTACTTGTGAACCTTTAATAGACAATACACTACCTGCTACTTTTAAACTGGAGAGTGAAGTTACGTTGAAGTGATGAAGCTATTGTTTTACAAACTTTCTGGTAATGATACCTTCTTCCCTTATTAGCTGTATGAAATAAATACCCTTAGGTAAATCAGCAACATCAATACGATTAACTTTTTCTGTGAAAGACTTAATGATTTTACCAGTAATGTCAACCATAATTAACGCTGTGAAATTTTGATCTATGTTTATGATAAGCTCTTTTGTTGTCGGGTTAGGGTATAGCAATAACTTAGATTTAGCCTTTGTGATTTCATTTAAGCCGGTAGCAAAACTATAGCATCCACTTGGAGTATGGATTGCATTTTGATTGGTATCACTGATACACATTAGCCATGGACCTCCTTCAAAATAGCTAAGTGGTTCAAAAAATGGACCACCTCTTCCTCCTAATCCTTCTATATAGTAACCACCTAAGCCACCTGCCATATTGTTGTTGTATTCAAAATACTTTCGGGTTTTACCGTCTAAGGTAACAATGTTGTATATGGTATCAACCACGAAATAAATAATGGGAGGATCATAGAAAATAGTGTCTCCTATTTGGGCATCAAAGTCGTACCAGAGTACTTCTTGTTGTAGAAATGTATCATATTTATATACCTTCTTTAAAATGGTGTCTTCTCGCATAATGGCTCTTGATCCAAAAGTATTTTCCAGATGGTTTAAGGTGTCAATAGCAAAAGGAGGGCAGTTAGGTGATGGAGGAGTGTTAAGGTTAATAAAGTCATAAGCCCTAAACATTTTATAAGTTGTTGAATTGATTATGGTGTCACTACCAATGCTAAATCTCCAAGGACCATCATTTCCGTAGGGCATGCATATATAGCCCATATCTGCATGGCCAACATCCCAGTAAATATTGGAGTCAATAAATTTATGATAGGTTTGTCCAAATGAACTGAAGCTAATCAAAAGCAATATGAACGGTAGTAATCTCATTCTTCATAGTTTTATTATCGTTTACGGGATTTGAAAGTTGATGTTAACATTTGTACTGCTAGTTCCTTGATTTGTTAAGGTAAAAGGAATGTCGAAACTACTGTTCATGTAGTCCCCACTTGAAAAATTAAAATCTCCATTACTATCATAAATGGCATTTACATAGTAATCACCTGGGTGCATGTAATTAAAATTATAACTGGAAGGATTATTCGCTTTTACAAAAACATACCTCGATCGAAAATCTAAATTAGCTGGCATAAAGGTTACCCCACTAAATAGTTTTTGAGTGGTAATAATGATGAGGACTTTTTTAGAGGTGTCAACTGTTACCGGATTTGTTATGTTTATGTTGACGTTGGATGTTCCTAAATATGGCTGGTTTTGTTCAGGGTATGGGTCAGCAGCAGCAGCGTAAAAAACAGCATCCGATAATCCATCAAAAGTGGTTGAAAAATCTTTTGTCAATTGTTTTTGGGGAAAATTAAAGAGGTTTATGGCATTTTGAGCTGAAGTGGTATCCCTTTGATTGGCCGTCCAAATCATATGGGTAACAGCAGAAGGTAAAGAGCCGTATTTGTTGGTGTAGACATGCATTATAAGACTATCCTGCTTAAAAGTGATGTCAGTATAAACACGGTTTCCGCCAGAGATGGGGTCAACAAATCGGTAAAACGATTCGGAAGGACCTTCATTTAAACTATCAATAACCATATATGCATTACGAACTGAACCAGCAAAACCTCCTCCATTTCTAAATGCAACTTTATAGCTGCATTCATGTTTTACAATAAAAAAGCTCATGAAAATATCGTTTAACGAATCCAATTCATTTTTGGCTGAAATTTGTGAAGATGAAATAGGTCTAAAATCTACAATCCATTCAGGATAGCTGCCCAGTGGAGTAGGAGAGAATACTGGACCATTCCATATTCCTGAAAATTTTTCAAGAATTCCAAAACCTTCAACATTTGAACTGCCATTTATCTGCGGTAAATTACAAGAGCTACTCGAAGTAAATTCTTCAGGAGCAGTTTCATCAATTTCTTTTTTGCTGGAGCAAGATAGTATTGTGAAAAAGAAAAGGGTAAGCCCCATTAGTTTACAAGTGGAATAAAGTGAATTTTTCATGTTTTTAATTTAATAATTGTTTTCTTGATTTAAACTTATTCCCATTCAACTGGTTGGGCCCCTTTAACAAGAATAGTCATCCGAATCTTATTAGGTATGGTGTTGGTTAAAAATTCTACTGTACATGTTTTAGCCTTATACTCTTTAGGGTTATAGGTTAGTTTTAGGTCTAACGGTTCGAAGGTTGGGATAGCCAATCCAGGTAAGTCAATGGTAAAACCTTCACAGCTAAATGTTGCTGAAAATATCTTTAATGGGGCTTCTCCATTGTTTATTATTTTGATAAGTTTCTCTGTTTCTCCAGCTTGTAATTGAATAATAGAGTCTTTAAAAGTTAATAAAGGCAACTTCTCAATTTCGCTTCCATCCATAGCTACTTGATTAGTATCATTAGCCTGAATAGCAATAATTTCTATTTTACGCTCTAACGCTGCTCCAGGGCTATAAATAGAATTTCGTTGGTCTTTGATGTCATCACTAATTGTTTTAACGGACTGGTATTCTCCAAACGGGACTTTAATAAATTCCAATTTTGCTCCATTTTCTGCCGTACCATTAATGTAAGGTAGTATTCTCCCATTTTCATATTCACTCAAATAATTAATTAAACTTGATACTCTTCGTAGCGTCAAGTTCACATTGTAATCTGATTTAGATAAGGGGCTAGCAAAACCTTTAACGGTTAAGGTTACCGTTTTTCCAGCGTCCAATTCCCTGATTAATAAAGGAGTGAATAGTGCTAAGTCACTGGCTCCTTTGTCAATATTTTCGCTAAATAAGTCTTCGATATCTAATAAAGCATCTTCTTTTTCTTCTTTTTTTAATCCTTTCGCATATTCTCTTTTGTATTCGTTGTATAGCCTCGTATACCCTTTGTAGGTAGTAATGTAATTTAAGTTCGTTAAGGTATCTGTGGTACGAGGATTTGGATGGTCATTATGAAAGTACAACCTAACAGGTAAATAACGATTAAGCTCCTCTAATGTAGTGTATAGAGGTTTGATGGTGTCGGGTATTTCATAGACCCAAATGTCATTGCAACAGGTTTCTCCTTTTTTTGTATAAGAACCCTTTCGATTAGAAGTAATTAATGCCGTACTGTTTCTAATGTTGTAGTAAAAATCATTGGTACTTGTATTAATTGGAAATCCCATGTTTTTTGGTTTCTCAAAAGTGATGACATCGGATTTAGATTTGAAAATATCAAAACCACCTAAACCATAATGCCAGTTAGAACTAAAGTATAGCATCGTATCTTTTGGACTGTAATAAGGTGTTATTTCATCTTCTATCGTATTTATGGTGTTGCCTGCATTGGCAGGTGCCATAAAGTTACCATTAGCATCTTTACGAGCATACCAAATATCCATTCGGCCTTCTCCGCCATTCCGATTAGAGGAAAAGAACAATACTTCTTTATCTTCAATTTCTGCTATAGAAGGATGGGTAGAGTTAAATCCATCAATGTTAACACCTTTTACTTCAAATGGAGTTTCCCATTCTCCATTGTTGTAGTTAATTGCATATATTTTACAATTATAGCTTCTATCACACCGTGTATAGTAAAAAACAGTTCCTTTTGCATTTAAACAACCATTAGCAATATTAAAATCAGGTTCGTTAATCTTTTCATCCAACTTCTTATCAATGCTCCAGACATCTCCTTGTTTACTTCCTTGAAAGAGTCTGAATAGGTAAGAAGCAGTATCAACCACAATGTTATTTCCTTGCATCTTTTCGTCTCTCAATGACGAATAAACCATGGTCGAATCATTGAGGAGTGTTCCGCTTAGTTCACCATTATATGTATTAATCGAATTTCCAACATTCTTAATGTCTAAAGGAATTGAATCTTTCATGATCTTAATGGCTTCCTCACAAGATTTAATTTCATTCATCACTTTTAGATAGTGGTATCCTTTTCTATCTCTAGAGAAGAAACGCTTACTACGCTTAAATGATTTTTTAGCGTCTGAATATTTACCATTGTATTTTAACATCGTTGAATACCAAAACGGAGCCATTGGATAAAGTCTCCCCCTGTCTTTTTTGTAGATGTAGTAATACTTAGATTCTGCTTTTGCATAATCATTATAACCCCTAAGGGCTTCAGCATATTTAAAAACAATGTCTAAATAAGTAGAGTCGATATCAAGGGCTTTTTTGTACCAGATGGAAGCACCATAGTAATCGCGGTATTCTTCAATTAGTTTATCTCCATTCTTAACCAATTGTTTTTGACTTTGAGCAGCAAGGTTAGTAGAAAATAATACACAGAAAGCAATGAATGCTATCTTAGAAATACGACTGTTATTTATCTTGTTTTTACCCACCAATGTTACTTCTAAATATAATCAGGACAAGATTTATAACGTCTAAGATCGGGTCTGTAACGTTCAAATATGTAGATGAGCGCAAATTCAAAACCACCTCTACGGTTACTAGCTACTCTTAATGAAGAAAGGTTTAAGTCATAACTTACGCCAACATGAAAATTGCCATAATCCATGCCAACGCTAAAATAACTTGCATCAGAATTACGGTACCATATTCCAGCATAGAGTGCCTTGTAATTTCCTTTGTTGAGGTGGTATTTTCCCTGTCCACCAAAAATAATTTCCTGAAACTTGTGTTGTTTTTGCCAGATAATATGCGGTAAGCCATCTATTTTATCACTTATACGAAACAGGCCATTAATGTTTGCTGTAAACCGTTGGTGCAGTGGGATATCTTCGTTAAAAAAGGATTGTTGAGGTTTAATGATGTTGTGCATTGCAATTCCAGCACCAACTTCTTTTCGTTGAGCAATTTCGTAATTCCAAGTTACACCTCCATGCAAATTAAAATAAGTTCTACCATTGTTACCAAATGTTTCTCCATTGCCAAGGCTGGCATCGTAAAAACTACCATTGTATTGGTTGTCGAACTGTAGCTTGTTGTAATTAATACTTCGTTGCGTAAAAGCAGGTTGTGCTCCAATACTAATACTCTGAGAGGAATCACCCAATTGAAATGTATATACACCACCTAAAGCAATTTGCAGCGTACTAAAATCAGAATCACCTGCTTTATCTTGATAAACAGATAGTCCAGCACTTACTGGAGAACTAAAAATACGCTTGGCATCTACACTCAATCCATAGGTAGCATAAGGTGTTGTTACTGAACTCCATTGTGTTCGTTGGTTAGCAACCAATCGATAATCTCCCTTAAAACCACCAATTAACCCAGGGTTTAAATTTAATGGAGAGTTGTAGAACTGAGAAAAGTGAATGTCCTGTCCCGTTAACAATTGAAAACTGAAAATTGAAAAAATAAAAATTGATATTTTAATAATTAATGCTTTCAAACTATCTGATTACGGTTACATTTCCTTTTTTAAAGTATTCTTGCCCATCAACGCAAGTGATCTCAAGATAGTAAACGAATACTCCAGGATCTACCAATTCACCTTTATAAGTACCATCCCATCCTTTAGATTGCTTGTCTGTTTCAAAAACCAATTCTCCCCAACGATCAAAAATCTTTAAAACCATTTTTTCAACATTATTCCCTCTAACAAAGAGCAAGTCATTTTCATTATCTTGATTAGGTGTAAAGGCATTTGGGATAAAAACATCAGGTTCTCCACAATTTATTTCAAACGCATAAAGTGTATAGGTCTTTGCATACGTACAACCAGTTGCCGTTTCAGTTAAGTAAACGGTATATGTTATTGTAGAAGTAGGTGTAGCATAAGGGTTAGGAATGGTTGGGTTACTTAAAAAGATTGGAGGTGACCATTGGTAAGTAAATCCTGTACTTGGTGTTACATAAATAAAGGTTCCGTCACCACCATACAACGTATCCTGATCTGCGGTAATGGTTATATTGTTTGGACCAAAACCTGAGACCGCTACTATAGCGGAACTGGTATCTGTACATCCGTAAGAATTTTGAGCAATAACGGTATATGTTGTTGTCGAATCAGGATTAACGATAGGGTTAGCAGTATTTGCTCCGCTTGATATGTTTGCAGTGGGTGTCCAACTATAGGTTAATGTTTGGCCAGATAGGTTGGTAACGTCAAGCGTATCTGAATTTCCAAGGCAAACAGAGCCCCCTAAAGCTTGTATTTGAAATCCTGGATAATAGACCAAGAAACTATCGATGGCTGAACAAACCCCATTTGTAGCCATTACATAATACCAGGTAGTATCAGAAGGGGTTGCTACATAGTTGGAATCCCCAAGGTTTGTATTTAAGGTGTCTGTAAATTGGTTGTTACTGGACCATATAAAAATACTTGGACCTCCGGTGGTCGAAATGTCTAAAGTAGTGGTATCACATGTGGTAGTTGTATCTCCACCACTTACCGATATGGCTGGAGAAACTGTTATTGTTTGAAAAGCGGTGTCTACAGTGTTACAAATCGAGTCGGTTATGATTAAGGTAACGTTGTAAACCCCTGGTGTAGGATAGTTTTTTACGGGGTTAAAAATCTGGCTTGTGGTATCTCCACCACCAAAATCCCATAAATAAGTGTCTCCTCCATTACTGGAATTTGTAAATGTTATGACCAAAGGTGCACATCCTTGAAAAGTATCTACTGTGAATTCCGCTTTTGGGATAATTTCAAAATCAAATTTAAAAATACCATTATTACATCCAGTACTATTATTAACGTTAGACCATGCACCAGGTGTGGTTGGGAAATCATTGTTGTTCCAACATCCAGCACAAACCGATTGGTATACAATTCCTTGTTTGTCAAACCTACTTGTTCCTCCATCTACATGTTCTTGACTAGTGTTGCCTCCAAAGTAGGTTCCAAATAATAAAGATTGTGCATTTCTTTCCAATACGAAGAGGTAAAAATTGAAACCATCACCAGAAGTCGGTTGTGGGGCTCCTGCAGTAGTGGGCATGTTGTTCAATGCTGTTCCATTTAATATGTTGCCTCCCCAACCGGAAACGTAAACGTTCTCACAGCGATCCACTAAAAACGCTGAAGGAGAGAATTCTGCATTAATGTTTCCATTGCCAAAAAGGGTAGAATAATCTATCGTAGTAAGATTATTATCAATCCGTTGTATAAATTGTCCACTATTTGGATTGGAGTAGGGAGCATTGATAATCGGAAAAGCACCTTCGGTTTGACCAACAGTATAAATGGTTCCAAACCTATCAATGTCAATGAAATAGCATTGATCATAACTATTGGTTCCCATATAAGTAGCAGCTATAATAGAAGAGCCATTGCTATCTATTTTAGCGATGTAACCGTCTGCTTTTCCTCCTTGATAAGTCGTTGTTATACTTCCTAAAGTAGCTGGAAAATCAGTGGAGTTGGTACCGCCACAGACATAAACAAAATTACTTGAATCTACTTTTAGTGAGAACCCTGCATCAGCATTAGAGCCACCAAGATAGGTGCTCCAGTAAAGAGATGTAAGTGATGGGTTAAATTTAAAAACTACCCCATCTTGATGACCATTTAAGGTGTTGTCAAACCCATTTATTGCTGGGAAATCTGTTGATTTGGTAGAGGAGGTGATGTAGCAATTGCCCACATCATCTATCATAATCTCTCCACGATACTGATCTCCATAATTATTCATTAAGGTGTCGTATGTTTGATTGACTGTATGGTTTACACCATCATTAGCGCTTCCTCCAATATAGGTTGAGCCTAAGAGATTCGTTCCTGTCGCATTAATCTTAGTTACATATATATCTGTTCCATTGTTAAAAGTGGTTCCGTTGTTCGGAAAGTTTAAAAAACTTCCCCCATTAAAAGTTTGATCATAGGCACCAGCTGTTACTGGAAAATCGTTGGAGCTTGTCGCTCCGTAGATATAGAGCTCATTGTTGGAGTTGGCAATAATACTGTGAACTGTTTCTGCTTGTAATCCACCAATGTATGTAGAGTAAATCAAATTTGACCCAGTTGAATCATACCTAGTAATCACAACATCCGTAATACCTGCTGAAGGGACACCATTGAATGAAGTGTCAAAAGCACCTAAGGTAGTTGGATAACCAACATTGAAAGCTGTACCCCCGGCAAACAGACTTCCATCATAACCATAAGTGGCAGTCATACCAAAGTTATCTGCAGTAGATCCAGAATAGCTTGCAAATATTAAAACAGGGTCAATAATCAAAGGATATTTCTTCTTATAACCTTTTAGCATTTTAAAAGAGATGGTATTTTCTTCAATTACAAATTGACACGGTACTTCTATCTTTTTTCCTTCTATGATTTGATAGGCAAAAGGCTTTTGTTCGATAATTTCGTTGACAGATGTTACTATGTGCAAGTTTCCATTGTCGTCAATGGACAATTTATCATGCCCCTCATATTTAAATCGAACATCCTTAACCTTTCCGCCAGGATTAACAATTACATCATATTTGAGCTTATAACCCAAAGAATACATGGTTAAATCAACATGATCATAAATGTTGTTGTAATGTATCAGCTGATAGGCTTTAATATTAGAGCGCCAATTTTTAGAATTCTTACCCAAGAAATAATTGTAATATTCAGGAAAGACATTTTTGCTTGCTATAGAGGGGTTGTTGTTCGCTCCTACAAAATTGATTCTAAAAGCATGTGATTTTAATTTTTCTGCTGGTTCATCCGCGTTAAAGTTGTGAAAGTGATAGTTATCTGCGTTGTAAAAATTGTAGGTAAAGGATGTTTTCTCAAGAAATAATGCCCCATTGCCAATGTTTGCTTTGTATAAAAAAGATTGTTCCCATTGCCCTTTGTTCTCAGTAAAACGAATACCATCACCACCATAGGATGAGTTAAATGCAAATAGAAACAATAATGGAAGGTATTTAAGTAGCAATTTCATATGTAGGGTAAATTTACTGATTAAACCTTGCTTAACAAAATGTTAATTGTTGATATATTTGTATTGTTTTTCCTTTGTAAAATCATTTTATGTCTTACATTTGAACTCTATTTAGAATCAATCTAAATAAAATGATAGATATTTTAATCGCAAATAATAACCAGATAGTAGGGGAAGGCCTTAAAACCATTATACAATCTAAAATGGGGAATAGGGTTTTGGGAATTGCGAACTCTATCAAACACCTTACCGATCAATCCTCTAAATATTTTCCTGATATCGTTGTCATTGATTATTCTTCTGAATCTTTTGGAGTCAATTCTATTGCAGCCATTAAAAAGCTTTACAAAGACTGTAAAATTCTCGCGATTACGGACCCTTTACCTAAATCAACAGTTTACAATGCGTTAAAAAACGGGGTGGATAGTTATTTGCTTTCTGATTGCGATAAACCTGAAATAATGGAAGCTCTTACTGATACCTATGATGGGAAGCAGTTTTATTGTGGGATGGTAATTGATATTCTTGCTGAGAGTAATGACCCAGACGCTAATAGTTGCTCAGGAATATCTTTGTCAGAGAGAGAAATAGAAGTTATTCGTTTAATTTCTGATGGTTGTACCAACAAGGAAATAGCAGATAAACTATTCTTAAGTCCACATACCGTAAATACGCACCGGAAAAACATTATGCATAAGTTAGGCATAAAAAACACTGCCGGTATTGTTATCTATGCCTTTAGAGAGAATATCATTAAAGGGTAAATCTTAACTTTTTTGTAAAATACCACTTTTGTGGTATTGCATTATCTGAATACCGCCTCTATTTTTGTATTGTTATTTATAATTAGTCTAAATAAAAATAAGATACAAAATGAAATTATTAAAAGTAGGAATAGGGGCAATGGGAATTATGATAACATGTTCTCTATCAGCTCAAGTAAGAGGTACAGATACAACAAGTAATGCGCCTTTGAATTCAGCTCAAAACATCTTGTCGGGTAATGGTGCTAAGAAAATCACCATTGGCGGTTATGGTCAAATTGATTATAATCAAGCGTTGAATGATACAGCAAGTGCAAATGGTAAGATGGACGTGCACCGTATGGTTATCTTCATGGGATATAAATTTAACGACAGGGTTCAATTTGTTACTGAAATAGAATTAGAACATGTAAAAGAAGTTTACGTTGAACAAGCTTTTTTAAATTATAAAATAAGCGAACCAATTAATTTTAGAGCTGGTTTAATGCTAATTCCTATGGGGATTATAAATGAATACCATGAGCCTACGACCTTCAATGGAGTAGAACGACCAAATGTTGATGGTAAAATTGTTCCAACTACTTGGAGAGAGATGGGAGCAGGTTTTGCTGGCAACATAGATGGATTATCTCTAAAGTACCAAGCTTACGTGGTAAACGGATTTTTAGGTTATGATGGCGGTGGAAAACTAAGAGGTAGTGATGGGTTTAGAAAAGGAAGACAAAAAGGAGCTGAATCTACTATCAGTACGCCAAACTTCTCAGCTAAACTGGATTATTATGGAATTAAAGGATTGAAAATTGGTGCTGCTGGTTACTTTGGTAATACGCAGTCTAAAATGTATGATGGTTTATTGGATGCAGATACTACTGGAGCGTTGGCAAGAGCTGATTCTTCTATAGTTGGAATTAACATGTTTGGATTTGATGTTCGTTACCAATTTAAAGCTTTACATGTAAGAGGTCAGTTTATAACAGCTGCTATTGGTAATTCAAGTGAGTACAATACCTTTACAGGTAAGGATTTAGGTTCTTCTATGATGGGCTATTATGGAGAAGTTGGTTACGATGTGCTAAGCATCTTTAAAAAAGATGCAAAAGAAAAGATCATCTTGTTTGGAAGGTATGAGTTCTACGATACACATGCGAAAGTTGAAGGTGATTTAGAAAAAAATGATTCTTATGCCAGAACAGATATGACTTTTGGGGTAACTTATAAGGTAAGTAACGGAGCGGCTTTTAAGGCAGACTATCAAATATTTGATAATAAGGCAGAAGGAAATACACCTTCCAACCAAATTAATTTCGGTATAGGTGTATGGTTTTAGTTAAATTAACATTTGTTAATTATTTTTACGGTCTGCTAAGAAATTAGCAGACCATTTTAAGCTTATAGAAATGAAGAAAATTTGGATCATATTATTTTTGGGGACGTTGTTTTTCTCTTTCGATTTATCTAAATCGGCAACTAAGAAAATGGACAAAACCTTGGCTAAATTGTGGCCGGAGCAAGTCATTACAAAAAAGTCAATAAATATCAATCCAGTTACTCAAAAATCTCTTTCTTTTGAGTTAGAAAACAATAGTTTATTTTCAATTTCAAGTAACTCAAATACAGAGGCTTATATGATTTTATCTAAAGGAGTAGGTAAGATGAATGAGTTTGACTACATGGTAGTGTTTAAAAAGGACCTTTCTATACTGAAAATTAAGCTTTTAGTCTATCGAGAAGAGTACGGAGGAGAGATAGGAAGTTCAAGATGGTTGAAGCAATTTATTGGAAAATCTGATCCAAAAAAAATGAAATTCGGACATGATATTCAGAACATCTCAGGAGCCACAATTTCAGCTCGTTCACTAACAGAAGATGTCAAAAAAGTAACCCGACAGATGATTGAATTAAAAGCTAAAGGAATTATTTGATTATTGGAATTGCACGGAAAAATACACGAACTCCCTAAGCCAGCTAAATTGTTAGTGGGCTTTTTTATTATAACTCTAAGCTTTGGTTATTTTACCGGTTTACGCTTTGTAAATGAAAATACCAACGCTACAACCCAAGGGATAGAAGAACATTACTTGGGTAATGAAGCTGATGAAGACGCTACCGAGATGAAATTTAAAAAATCAGAAAAGGAAATCATTACTACGGTACACAACCATGTTATTAGTATGTCAATGATTTTCCTATTGTTGGGAGCTATTTTATTAATTACTTCGGTACCAGCAAAGCTTAAGAAGTTTTTAATTGTAGAACCCTTCATTTCAATTGTGTTAACGTTTGGAGGAATATGGCTAATGTGGAGCGGGGTGCTATGGTTTAAATACATTGTTATTTTTTCAGGAATATTGCTCACGCTAACCTTTACTACCAGTGCAGTTCTTATTCTACTGCAACTGTTTAAAAGAGAAAAAAAGTAGGGCTATTTAAATCCATGTTTTTTTCTTAACCGCCTTTTCTTGAGGTCTTCTTCCTCCCATATGATGTGCTTACCAAATGTTCCTGATAATCGTTCCGACAGGCTTTCTCGTTCTTTGATGGATGTGAAATCATCAACTTTGGCAGTACTTGGCTCAATTTTGGGCTCACTTCTATCCAATCGGAATAGTGTCTCCATAACTACTGGTAACAATTGAATGTTTAAATCATACTTCTTGATAAAACGCCTGGTATTGTTTGTTTGAAAAGCATCCGTAGCCAATGCAATTTTTTCGAATCCCATTTCTTTAGCCATACGATAGGAGTAGTAAATATTTTCTACACTATGTTCTGCGGTCTCTTCGGTAAAGATATTTTCTGTAGGGATTCCTTTAGCAATAGCATAAGCTTTAAAAATCCTACTCTCGATATAGGGTGTATAGACAGCTGCACCGGAAAAAACAATGTTCTTGGTATATCCTTTATCGTAAAGGTATTTAGCCCACGTCACTCGCATTTTAATTACCGTATTCCAATGCTCTCCTTCATACGGATAGCCAGGGACTATTATCGCATCGTAGGGTTGTTCTTTTTTCCCTTTGGCAAAAGTTCCTTTGGCAGAATGAAATAGAGAAGAACAACTGCTAAGGAGCAGTATTACAACAGTATATATAATTATCTTCTTTAGCATCAGTGTAGTAACGAAATTAGCATTTTTCAAGCGGACAAATTGTAGTGTCAACTACATATAAACAAAAAATCCCCGCAAAACTTGCGAGGATTTAAGTTTAAAATTAAAAATTTTAATGTTCGTGACCACCAGGACCATGAACATGACCGTGTTCCACTTCTTCTTTAGTCGCTTCTCTTACTTCTACAACATTTCCTGTAAAATGTAAATCTTGATCAGCTAAAGGGTGGTTTACATCTGCAGTAATTGACTCTTCATTTACAGAAACAATTTTTGCAGGGTGAACTTGTCCGTTTTGATCTTGTAATGGCAATACATTGCCAATAACAACTTCTTCAACTAATTTACCGTCTTTCATAAACATGTCTTGAGGTAATTCAATAACTGCGTCTTCTGTTCTTTTTCCGTAAGCCTTGTCAGCTGTAATTCCAAAAGAAAAGGCATCACCTGTATTAAGGTCTGCTACATTTCTTTCAAAATCAGGAATCATTTGTCCCAATCCAGATAAAAATACTAAAGGCTGTTTCCCTTCAGTTGTTTCAATCATTTCTCCGTCAGCTGTATCCTTGTGTAGGTTATAGTTTACTGATATAACTTTGTTTTTTACTTCACTCATAATTTATTTTTTTTGCAAATTTAGGATTTATAAAAAGGATGACAAAATAGATTTATGTATACATTTGCAGCATGATATTGATAGCAGATAGTGGTTCTACAAAAACAGATTGGCGATTAGTGGGCAAGGATGGAGAAACGCTGTCTTTCGAAACGATAGGTTTCAACCCATATTTTATTACTTCGGCAAGTGTACTTAATGAGTTGGTAAGTTCTAAGCTTACAGAAATCAAAAAAGATGTCACGCAGGTATTCTTTTATGGTGCAGGCTGTTCAACCGAACAAAATTGCAAAGTGATTTTTAATCCACTAAGCACATTTTTTAACAATGCACGAGTGGAAGTAGAACATGATATGCTTGCTGCAGTTAGAGCAACATGTGGAAGAGAAAAAGGAATGGTAGCAATTTTAGGAACAGGGTCTAATTCCTGTTTATACAATGGAAGTGCTATTGTTGAAAATGTTGCTGCACTTGGTTTTATATTAGGGGATTACGGTAGTGGGGCAGATATAGGAAAGACATTTATTAAGGCTTTTTTAGGTAAAGAATTACCTGCTGAGGTTGAAGCAGATTTCAATAAACAATATAAGCTTAACACGGCAGATGTGTTGGATGCTGTATACAAACAGGCATTACCAAATCGATTTTTAGCGGGCTTTAGTTTATTTGTATATACCCATATAGGCAATCAAGAAATTCAAGAAATGATAGAAAAAAGATTTGATCTATTTTTTGAAAAAAACATTGCCAAATATTCTAATTACCAAAGCAATACCTTGTATTTAATAGGTTCTATTGCTTTTATTTATCAAGATTTACTCCAGAAAACAGCAGAGAAACACAATGTTAAAATAGGTAAGATTGTTAGGCAGCCTATTGAGGATTTAGTGAAGTATCATATTTAGTCCAACGGATTAAACCAATCTCCATTACAACGCATTACTTGTTCAATAATGTCTCTTACACAACCCTGGCCTCCATTTTTATCAGAAATATAATCTGCAATTTCTTTAATTTCTATCGCTGCATCTTTGGGGCACGTTGCAACGCCACATTCTTTCATGGGATAATAGTCGGGAATATCATCTCCCATGTAAAGCACATTCTCTGAAGTAATGTTTTTGTCATTAAAATAATTGTGAAGCACTTCTATTTTATCCTGAACACCTAAAAAAACATCCGTAATTCCTAAGTACTTAAATCGATACATCACTGATTGAGAGTTTCCGCCAGATATGACGGCAATATTATAACCTTTTTTTAAGGCCATGGTAAGGGCAATGCCATCTCTTGTGCTCATGGTTCTAAGCTGGTCTCCATTCTCTGTTACTTGAATGCTTCCATCCGAAAGTACCCCATCAATATCAAATACAAATGAGTTTATTTTTGGTAAGAGTTCTTTAAAATTTGCCATTAGTTGCGCTTAATAATATTGTTCGTTATTATTTTATAAATATCTTGATAATCTTTAGAATCAGCTAACATTTCAATATGATTTTTTATAACAGCTTCATCATTTCGTTTTGCCGGACCTGTCTGCATTGAGCTTGCTGTATTGTCCTGGATTTTTTTAGCCGTTTCTAATATTAATGGTTTCAAGATATCGAAGTCAATGTCGTTTTCACTTAGTATATCCTCAGAAACGGTGTACATGTAATTACTGAAGTTACAAGCAAATACGGCAGCTAAATGGATTTTTTTTCTTTGTTCGGAGTTGATTTTGTATACGCTTTTGGACAAAGAATTTCCTAACTCCATCAACATACTTTCAGTTTCATTATTAGCACCTTCGATGCAAAACGGAACCTCTGCAATATCTACTTCAACTTCTTTTGAGAATGTTTGAAGCGGATAGAATATCCCATAATTTTCAAACTGGTTTAACACATCTAACCCTATGCTTCCAGAAGTATGGGCTATTAATTTATGCTTGAACGGCAATAGGTCTGCAATACTAACAATAAAATCATCTTTAATGCAAATAAGGTAGGCATCGCTTCCTGAGTTCAATTGCTCAATTTTATCACATGCCGAAGCATTTAGTTTTGAGGCAAGTAAAACAGCATTTTCTAATGACTTGCTATACACCTCATTAATGTTAAAACCTTGATTTAAGAAAGCTTTTCCAAGATGAGTAGCTACGTTTCCAGCTCCGATTAATGTTATTGTTTTTATAGCAGTCAATTAAACTTTTTTATTCCTATTTACACTGTAAAAATAGTTATTTTTGTCGGCAATAATTGTATGCTCGAATCCATTAAAAATATTCTGTTTTCAACAAAACTAACGGCTCTTTTGTTAGTGATTTTTGCAGTGGCCATAGGCTGGGCAACTTTTATTGAGAATGACTATGGAACAGCAGCTTCCAAGGCATTGATATTTAATACGCGATGGTTTGAATTAATTCACCTGTTGTTGATTATTAATTTGATCGGTAATATCTTCAAATACAAATTATTGAGATTGGTAAAGTTCGCTACCCTGATGTTTCATTTGGCTTTTATCGTAATTATTATTGGTGCTGGTATTACGCGATACGTTAGTTTTGAAGGATCTATGCACATTAGAGAAGGTGAGGTGAGCAACACGATTGTTTCTGCTGACACTTATTTGCAATTTAAGGTAGATGATAAGATTGATCAGTTAACTTATGATAAGAAACTTTACCTAAATCCTAAATACAATGCGTCATTCGATAATGACTTTGATTTCAAAAACAATAAAGTAAGTGTAACTTATAAAGGGTTTATTCCAAATTCTATTGATACGGTAGTCACTTCAGAAAAAGGGAAACACATTGTTGAAATTGTTACCGTTGGACAAGGAGGTCGGGTTTCTCGATACATTGAAAGTGGTCAAACTAAGTTCTTTGGAAACTTTCCTGTTGCTTTTAATAATGATTCAAGACCAGAAGCGATTAAAATTAGTGAAACAGATTCAGGATTAATTGTTGTTTCTCCATACGACATTAATTATATGAGTATGGATGACCAAAGTACGGCCATACTTAAAAAAGACACAGCACATCAATTTAAGAATAGAAGGTTGTACACAATAGATAATGTTCAATTGGTGTTTAAGAGCGTCCATGAAAATGTGGTGATCAAACAAATATCAGCGCCAAAAGAAAATAAGAGTGGAGAAGATGCTTTAATTGTTAATGTGGCTTGTAATGATTTAACAAAAGAAGTCATTCTTTTTGGCGGACAGGGGTATACTTCAAACCATACTATTTTTCAATTAGATACTCTGAATTTCTCCTTGGCTTACGGTTCTAAAAAGATAATTACTCCTTTTAGTGTAAGGTTAAACGATTTTGAAATGGAAAAATATCCAGGATCCATGAGTCCTTCTTCTTTTGCAAGTGAGGTGACCTTGATGGATAATAGAAATGGAGGAGTGGAGTTTGATCAACGCATTTTCATGAACAATGTGTTGGATTATGATGGCTATCGTTTTTTCCAATCCTCTTATGATCAAGATGAATTGGGAACGGTACTTTCAGTAAACCACGATTTCTGGGGAACAACCATTACTTACATTGGTTATTTCTTTCTGTTTTTAGGGATGATATTGACCTTGTTCATGAGAAAATCTAGGTTTGCTACTTTACGTCATAATATCAGAAAGCTTAAAGCTAAAAAAGAAGTTGTTACTGCACTTTTCTTCTTGGTTACGACTTTTTCAGCTATGGATTT
The DNA here is from genome assembly GCA_029262875.1 of Flavobacteriales bacterium. Classification (GTDB taxonomy): domain Bacteria; phylum Bacteroidota; class Bacteroidia; order Flavobacteriales_E; family Vicingaceae. Next base: position 15,275 of record JAJCYO010000075.1, on the reverse strand, counting down.
ATCTGCTCAACATGAAGGACACAACCACGCTAAAGCTCCAAATTCTGAGATTGTAGTTATGGATGCAGCACATGTTGATAAATTCGCTCGTTTATTGGTGCAAGATCAAGGAGGAAGAATGAAGCCTGTGCACACTTTTGCTTCGGAATTTTTAAGAAAGGTTCATCATAAAACGAAATATAAAGATCTTCAGCCAGAACAAGTACTGCTGAGTATTATGTATAATCCAAGACCATGGCAACAAGTACCATTTATTTATATCAATAGAAATAATGAAAAATTAAAAACAAAATTGAAAGCAGAAGGTAATTATGCTGCCTTTATTCACTTTTTTGGCAAAGACTTCCAGTACATTTTAATGGATGATGTGAAAGCTGCAAATGCCAAAAGACCAGCAGAACAAACACAATACGATAAAGATGTATTGGCTGTTGATGAGCGAATAAATATTTGTTATATGATTTACGAAGGATCTGTTTTAAGGTTGTTTCCAAAGGCAAATGATGAAAATAATAAATGGTTTAGTAGCACGGAATATGGGCAATTTACAACTCATGACTCTATATTTGTAAAGGCGATACTACCACTTTATTATTCTTCTATTAGCAAATCTATCGAGCAAAATAATTGGAGTGGTGCAGATAGCACACTAAAATACATTGATGATTATCAGCAAAAATTTGGTGCAGATGTAATTCCTTCTCAAGATAAAATTGATATGGAAATAAGCTATAACAAGATTAATATATTCAATACACTTTTTAGGTATTACCCTATAATAGGATTATTAATGCTGTTTTTCCTTTTCTCGGATATTTTTAACGATAAGAAATGGAAAAAAATAGTTGTTAATGTCTTAAGCGTTTTCCTGTTCATATTACTACTTATTCATACAGCTGGTCTGGGTGTGAGGTGGTATATATCAGGGCATGCTCCTTGGAGCAATGGTTATGAAGCAATGTTGTTGGTATCCTGGACAGCTGTAGTAGTAGGTTTTGTCTTTTCTAAATCGAGCAAAATGATATTGGCGGCTTCAGCCATATTAGCATGTGTAGTATTATTTTCGGCTAACCTTAATTTTTTAGACCCTCAAATTACCAATTTAGTTCCTGTACTTAACTCCTATTGGTTAATGATACACGTAGCCATAATTGTAGGTAGTTACGCACCTTTAACTCTTGGGGCATTGTTAGGGTTTATTAACTTGTTGTTAATGATTTTTAGAACAGCTAAGAACAAAATAAAATTGAATCGAGTAATAAGTGAATTAACATCTATTTCAGAAATGATCATAACGGTTGGTTTGTTTATGGCTGCTATTGGTACGTTTTTAGGTGGTATATGGGCCAACGAAAGCTGGGGTAGGTATTGGGGTTGGGACCCGAAAGAAACTTGGGCCTTGATTATTGTACTATTTTATGCCATGCTCCTGCATTTACGATTTATACCAAAAGCAAATGGAAAATTCTTGTTTAATTTCCTTTCAATTATTGGATTGGGCGTAGTCCTTATGACCTATTTTGGTGTAAACTATTACCTATCAGGCTTACATTCTTATGCAGCTGGTGATCCTGTGCCTATACCTACATTTGTGCCTATATCTGCTGGGGTTATATTTTTTATTGCTGCCATTGCCTATTTCCGAAATAAGCGGACTTCAAGTTAATTCTTTACAAATTTTTGAATAAGTGTTTTTTCAGCACCCACTATCTCAATAAAATAAATACCCGATGGTAAGTCGGAAACACTAATTGTATTTAAGTCAGAGATTATTGTTTTTACCAATTTACCAGCAATAGTTTTAATGTTTATTTTTTTCAATATCATCTGCTTGCTAACAAGAGTCAATATAGACGTGGCAGGATTAGGATAAATGTAAACATTAGAATTTAACTCTAAGCTTTTTTTAAGACCTGTTATAATAGGAGGAGAAATGACATTAATGGTAAAGCCAGTTTGTTTAAATACAACTCCATTTTTTCCAATAGAATCGCAATACATATCAATGCAACCTGCTCCGTCATCAATGGTTAGACAAAGATAAAAAGGCCCCGAAGTTGAATATACATGAGTTGGGTTTTGTAGGTTTGAAGTGTCCCCATCACCAAAATTCCATGAATAACTTAAATTACTGCCAATAGAGCTGTTAACAACAACAATATTACTAATATTTGTGTCAGGGTACATGACAAAGCCAGAAACACATTGGAGAGGGCTTATAACTCCTGTTACATTAATTGTGTCAATATAATAATCGGTACAAGTGTCTCCAGAAATTGTTGAATCCTTTATGGCTAAAACCACCACGTAAGCTCCATTGGCACTAAAAGTATGGTTAGGATTTATCGTTGTAGAGGTATTACCATCCCCAAAAGCCCAATGAGATTGGTTAAAGTATCCAGTCGAAGCATTAGAAAAGGAATGATTGCCATTGCCATTATTAAGATAATTATAATTTGCATTAACATTGCAATAATTTGCTGGCATTCTACCCAGTATCACATCATGCCAATTAGTGCCGAGGAAATTACCATCTATATTCGAATTGCCATCTGCAGTCCCAATGATGAATAATTCCTTTTCTAAATCTTGAATATCGAATAGGTTAGTGTAAGCACCAGCAGTAAGTCCATTTCCAAATCCTTTTGCCCATTTTAAATTGCCAAATTTATCATGGCTTGTTATAAAGAAATCACCTAATTCAACTGAATCATTTGGGCTTAAGTAGACTACATTGCTCCAAACTTGTCCAATTAAATAGATGTTTTCATAAGTGTCAGCATATATCTTTTGAATATCCAAATTATAGGAAGTGCTATCTACAACTATAATAGATGATGTGAAAAATCCTGTAGAGTCAAACTTTAAAATTGTATAGGAGGCGCCACTATTATTAGTAACGGGATTTCCATTAATGGTAATTTGAGTCTGAGTTTGATAACCTCCTAAATAGGAGGTGCCATTTTCATCAGCATAGAAAACATTGAAAACTATATTAGCCGTATTGTAAGTTGGAAGTGCTATAGATGAAATTAAAGTGCCATTTGGATGATATTTATAAATGGTCCTTGGATAAGATGGATTACCACAGTTCTCTGTGTAAAATAAGACATTTTCATTTTTGTCAATAGAAAGACCAAAAGCGATGTCATTACAGCTAGTCTGAGATCCTCCAAAACTTTTAGCCCAAGAGAAATTTCCAGAAGAATCTGATTTAGTTAAAAAAATATCTCCTGATCCAACTGAATTGAGGGTGTCGTTACCAAAAATTGACTGAATACTGTAGTTGCTCATGATATAACAGTCACCACTTTTGGTCGTTTCTAAAAAAACGTCATCAGCATTATTTATATCAGAAAAGTTTGTCAATTTTTTATACCACAGGGGATTGCCATTTGTACTAAACTTCAATAAGAACAATCCATTTGCGGACGTTAAAGTATCTCCATTATACTGAGTTCCTGTACCAACTACCTGAATAATTACATAAACATTTCGTAAAGAGTCAATACCTATATCGAAAGCACCAACTTTCGTTCCAAGATTATCACCGTCATATTGCCAAATAACGGTTCCGGAAGAATCCATTTTCGTAACAATATAACCCCTAGTCCCACCATTTGAAGCACCTGAAAATGCTACGAAATACACATTTTTATCTTCGTCAACCTCCAATGCCCTCCCATAGTCATCGAAATCATGGTGATAAGTTTGTACATCTTGTAATTGTGGTTGACTTAAAGCACAGAAAGGAAATACAACGCAAATGAACCCTGTGATAAGAAAATTTATTATAATCTTTGGGTTAATTATTTGCTTGTTCAAAAGATTCAAATAGTTTTTCATACACTATAAATTTAGCAATTAAATTTTAACCTCCAGTTAAATAAAATCCTTAGAATAAAATTTAAGCATTAATTATGCTTAAATTTGTTGCCCAATTTTTAAAGGACATGTCAGAAGAAATTGATGTTTTAATGCCTCCACCCAAAAAGGTGCTTTACGAGTACCAGCAAAAAGGCATGGATAAAATTTTTGATACTTTAGCAAAAGCTCCTGACAATCATAATCTACTGTATCAGCTGCCAACAGGAGGAGGAAAGACGGTTATTTTTTCTGAAATAGCCAGAAGGTACGTTGCCACCACCAATAAAAAAGTATTGATTTTAACCCATAGAATTGAGTTGTGTGGGCAAACATCTGCTATGTTAAATGGTTTTGATGTAAAGAATAAGATCATCAACAGTAAAGTAAAATCCTTACCCAACCAAAAGGATTACATGTGCTTTGTAGCCATGGTAGAAACGTTAAAAAATCGTTTGCAAGATGAGATGATTGACCTCGATAACATTGGGATGGTCATTGTAGATGAGGCGCATTACAATTCGTTTAGAAAGCTGTTTCATTATTTTGAGGATTGTGTAATGTTAGGCGTAACTGCAACACCATTGAGTTCTAATGTGAAGTTGCCCATGTACCAGAATTATGATGAACTTATCGTTGGAGAATCCATTTCTTATTTGGTGAAAAATGGCTTTTTATCTTCACCAACAACCTATTGTTATGATGTTGGGTTAAGCTCTCTAAAGATTGGTGCCAATGGAGATTATACCGTACGTTCATCAGATTTGCTTTACGGTGATTTCCCCATGTTGGAGAAATTGGTGCATGCTTATGAAGAAAATTCCAGGGGTAAAAAAACATTGATTTTTAGCAGCGGTATCAGTACCTCGTTAGGTGTGTTCGATACGTTTACCAAAGCAGGTTATGCCATAAAGCATTTAGACAATAAGAATTCACCTGCCGAAAGAAAAGAGATTTTGGAGTGGTTTAAACATACTCCAGATGCTATCTTAACTTCAGTTGGAATTTTAACCACTGGTTTTGACGAACCAACAGTAGAGACAATTATATTAAACAGGGCAACAAAATCATTGACCTTGTACTTTCAAATGATAGGGCGTGGTTCACGTATTTTAGAAAATAAAAAGAAGTTTACCATTCTCGATTTAGGAAACAATGTAGCACGTTTTGGAGCATGGAATGATAAAGTGGATTGGCATGAGATTTTTCGCGTTCCAGATTTTTACTTGAATAACATTATTGTAGATTCAGAAATAGAGAAGAATTTTAAATACAAAATGCCAGATGATGTGCGTGCAAAATTTGCGAAATCAGAAAATGTTGAGTTTGATGTAGATGAAGAATACAAGCAGTCGCAAAAAAAAGGAGAAAGACCAAAGATGGTATTGGAACGATCCTTGGCGCAACATTCAACCATGTGCATAGAAAACAGTGAAGACTTGATGGATGCACGTCAGTTGGCAATACTATTGAGCGATCAGATTGCTTACCGCATTCGATTGTATTCTTATTCCATATGCAAAAGCACCGATAATTACCTCAAGTGGTTACAAGAAGATTACGAGCGCAAACTGATGCAAAGCTTTAGTAATCGATTCTAACAGATAATGAACCCTTAATCTTTTGCGTTAGATAGAAATGAAAAAGAAATTACTCTATATATTAATTACGCTACTTCTGTTTAGTTGTAAAAAAGAAAAGGGAAGAGATATTGATAAGGTAGCTGAATATAGCGTTACTTTTAATTTAAACTGGAATAATATAGATTTTCCCACAAGTTATCCTTCTAATGCGCATTTTTCCCCAATAATAGGGTGGAGCCATCAATCAACATCAATATTTTTCTCTCTTGGGTCAATAGCTACAGAAGGAGTTAAGAAAATGGCAGAATCTGGATTAACAAGCCCGCTCGATGATGAAATAAATGTTAGAATAGCGAATGAAGAAGGCGCTAACCTATTTGTTGGAAACAGCTTAAGTAGCGGGGTTGGAACGATAACTATTAATATAAAGATAGATGAGGAGTATTCTTCAGTAACATTGGTTTCTATGCTTGCTCCAAGTCCAGATTGGTATGTAGGAGTAGTAAATATTAACCTTTTCGATGGTGTTTCATTTGTTGAAAGCAAAACAATTAACTTGTTGATGTATGATGCAGGTTCAGATGACGGAACAACATTTGTTTCAAGTAATAGTATCACATCACCACAATCTCCCATTACATTATTAGTAGACACTCCATTGGGAAATGGCACTGCAATAGCTCCTCATATCGGAACTGTTACTTTTGAAAAGCAATAGAACATCTTAACAACTCCAATGTTAATAACTAAAGAATGGGTAGCAGTTTTCGCTGCTATAATTTCCTAAATTCATACCATCACTTTTGTACTAATTAACAACGTTGACTTATGAATGATTTAGTTTTAGAAGTACTTTATAAAAACAAATTGACTTGCCCGGAATGTGGGGCACATCAAAATGTAGAAATGTTAGCCTTGGAAAGCTCACGTATTTACGAATGTGAAACGTGTAACGAAATAATTCAGGCAAACGAAGATGAATGTTGTGTAAATTGTCAGTATGGCGAAGTAAAATGCCCATCTGAACAAGTGAGATGGAACTAAAACATTGGTTTTAAGATAAGAATTTAAATCCGTTTAAAATTTTGTTGAGTGCTTTGTTCAAAACTCTTCGTTATTGAGCAAAATCATATTTTTTATTCGCTGTATTATTGTTAATTTCGTTGGCGAAAACGATAATTAATTACAACATTTAATATAGAGATAATGAAGATATTAGTATGTATAAGTAAGGCTCCCGATACTACTGCTAAAATTGCATTTACTGATGGCGATACCAAGTTTGATGAAAATGGCGTGCAGTTTATTGTGAATCCTTACGATGAATGGTATGCGTTAGTTAGAGGCTTAGAGTTAAAAGAAGCCAATGGAGGAACAGTAACTGTTCTTAACGTTGGAGAAGCAGATAGTGATCCAATCATTAGAAAAGCATTAGCCATTGGCGCAGATGATGCCGTAAGAATTGATGCAGCAACTACAGATGCCTTATACGTAGCGAAACAAATTGCCAATTATGCAAAAGAGCAAGGGTATGACATGATTCTTTCAGGTAAGGAAACAATCGATTACAATGGTTCACAGATAGGAGGTATGGTGGCAGAATTGATGAATGCTCCGTATGTTTCGTTAGCGTCTAAATTAGACATGAACGGAAACACCGCTACAATAGAAAGAGAGATAGAGGGTGGAGTAGAAGTGATTGAAGTAAATACACCATTTGTACTGAGTGCAGCCAAAGGAATGGCAGAGGCTCGTATTCCAAACATGAGAGGAATTATGGCGGCAAGAAGTAAGCCGTTAAATGTTGTTCCGGCTTCTGAAGCAAGTGCTTCAACATCGGTAAAAGGATTTGCATTGCCTCCAGCAAAGTCTGGTTGCAGATACGTTGATGCAGATAATGTACAAGAATTGGTTGATTTATTACACAACGAAGCGAAAGCCATTTAGTTTAACACTTAAAAAAAAGAAAAATGTCAGTTTTAATATATGCAGATTCATCTAATGGAGCGTTAACTAAAAATGCTTTGGAAGCAGCAAATTATGGTGCACAATTGGCTCAAGCAGCCGGTACAGATGCCATTGCTGTTGTAGCAGGTTCAGCCTCAGGCTTAGAAGAATTAGGAAATTATGGAGTATCAAAAGTAATGCACGTTGCAGATGCAAGCTTAGATAATTTTGATCCTCAAAAAGTAGCTCATGTTGTTGCTCAGGCAGCAGGTGAAGCTGGAGCAGATACCATTGTTTTTGCACATGATTATTCAGGAAAATCAGTTGCACCTCGTCTATCAGCTAAATTAGATGCAGGATTGGTAAGTGGAGCAGTTGCATTGCCAAATGGAAATGTAGTGAAGAAAGCAGTTTTTTCAGGAAAAGCATTTGCTGAAGTAGAAATTACGACAGCAACAAAAATTATTTCGGTATTGCCAAATTCAGTAGATAAAGTAACCCCTGGAGGAAGTGCAGCTGTTGAAGCATTTTCAGTGGAGTTGCCAAGTACTGGAATAACCGTAAAAGAAATTAAAAAAGAATCAACAGAATTATCCTTAACAGAAGCAGATGTTGTTGTTTCTGCTGGTAGAGGTCTAAAAGGACCAGAAAACTGGGGAATGATTGAAGATTTAGCAAAAGCATTAGGAGCGGCAACAGCTTGTTCTCGTCCTGTTGCTGATATTGGTTGGCGTCCTCACCACGAGCACGTTGGACAAACTGGAATAGCCATTAGACCAAATTTATACATTGCAGCAGGTATTTCTGGAGCAATACAGCATTTAGCTGGAGTTAATGGGAGTAAGGTGATTGTCGTAATCAATACCGATCCCGAAGCACCATTCTTTAAAGCTGCTGATTATGGTATAGTTGGTGATGCTTTTGAAGTTGTTCCAAAATTAGTTGAAGCAGTAAACAAACTAAAAGGAGCTTAATAAAAAATTGACTAAATTTATGGAGGTATTTTTTACCTCCTTTTTTTATGGATAAGATAGAATTAGAAATAATAGGACTTTCTTACAGTCAAACACAAACAGGAGCTTATGCGTTGGTGTTAGGGGAGAAGAGTGGTGCAAAAAGAAGGTTGCCCATTATCATTGGTGGTTTTGAGGCTCAGGCCATTGCCATTGAGTTGGAATCGATGACACCAAGTAGACCATTGACACACGATTTATTTAAAAGTTTTGCTGATGTCTACGAAATAGAAATAAAGGAAATCGTTATCTATAACTTAGTAGAAGGCATATTCTATGCTAAATTATTATCAGAAAAAGAGGGAGAAGAAATAGAAGTGGATACCAGAACATCTGATGCCATCGCCTTGGCTGTTCGATTTAAATGTCCAATTTATACCCACGAGTTTATCTTAGCAAGCGCAGGAATTATTTTGGATGAATCTCAAGAAGGAGAAGATGAATTGGCCAAAGAGCTTGATTCGATAGAAGACGATTTAGAAGCAATTGTCATTGAAGAACCAAAGTCGTTGAGTTATGATGATTTAACGATAGAAGAACTCAATAAAAGATTGCAAGATGCGATCGAAAGTGAGAATTACGAAGAGGCTTCTAAGATTAAGGAAGAGTTAGATAAACGGAACGCAAATTAATCCCCCACCTAAAAAATAATTGATATCTTGTTGCTTTATTTGCATCTATGACTACGCTTTTAACCATCAGTTTTGAATCAATAGCTAGAGGATTACTAGGCATGGTTACCTTACTTGCAATTGCTTGGGTATTTAGTAACAATAAAAAGAAAATTGATTGGATGTTGGTCTTAAAGGGGCTGAGCATACAATTAATCTTTGCTATTTTGGTGTTGAAAGTTGGTTTTGTTGCTGATGGATTTGAATGGATTAGCCAGAAATTCACTGAATTAATAGGTTTTACACAGGAAGGAACAAAATTTCTTTTTGGAAGCTTTATTTCGGGAAAGATAGAGTCCTCTTTGGTCAATTTTGTGGTAATGGTATTGCCAACAATAGTTTTTTTCTCGGCATTAACCAGTTTGCTTTATTATTGGGGTATACTTCAGAAAATTGTTTATGGTTTTGCCTGGGTGATGAAAAAGGCCATGAATCTATCTGGAGCAGAAAGTTTGGCTGCTGCCGGTAATATCTTTTTAGGACAGACCGAAGCGCCTCTATTGGTCAAACCTTACTTGAATAAGATGACCGGATCAGAATTGATGTGTTTAATGAGTGGGGGGATGGCTACCATTGCAGGAGGAGTGCTGGCGGCATACATTGGTTTTTTAGGAGGTGATGATCCTGTTCAACAAGTTTACTTTGCCAAACACTTATTAGCAGCTTCTGTCATGTCGGCACCAGCAGCTGTTGTTGCAGCAAAAATTTTAGTGCCAGAAACAGAGGAGTTTGATGAAAAATTAGAAATAAGCAAGGAGAAAATAGGTTCCAATGCCTTAGAAGCTATTACCAATGGAACTACTGACGGTATTAAATTAGCGGTAAACGTAGCAGGGATGTTATTGGTGTTTATTGCACTTATGGCAATGGGGAATGCAATTCTTTTTAAGATTGGAGATTGGATAGCGCTCAATGATATCATTGCTGCCAATACTGCTTTTGATGGATTGTCATTTCAGTTTTTATTAGGCTACGCCTTTGCACCAATAGCTTGGTTGATGGGGGTCTGTTCAGAAGACATGGTCTTGGTTGGTCAGTTGCTTGGGGAGAAAACGATCCTAAATGAATTTGTAGCCTATGTCTCTTTAGGAGACATGAAGAATGCAGGAAAGTTTCATGAAGAAAAATCTGTGGTTATGGCTACATACATATTGTGTGGTTTTGCCAATTTTGCCTCTATAGGAATACAGATAGGAGGGATAGGGTCATTAGCTCCAGAGCGAAAAGCAACATTGGCTAAATATGGATTCAGGGCATTAATAGGAGGTACCTTAGCCTCTTTATTTACTGCTGTTATTGTAGGAGCGTTACTCTAATTAGAAGTGTCTTTTAATTCTTTTCCTGCACTAAATTGCTTTATAGATTGAATTTGACCATTCTTGGAATAAACAATCCACCTGCCATTTATTAACCCTATGGAATAATTTCCTGTCACTTTTAGTTTATTGGAATTCCAGCGATAAAAAGGACCATTTTTTATGCCATTTATATAGTGTGTCATTGATTCAATGCGATTACCGCCAGGAAAAATATAATAACCAGTAAAAGGTGTTGAGTCATTTTTTGCATAAAGTGTATTGCTGCAATCTAATTCTAATAATAGTATATTTTGATAACGTTTATGAGTTTTTTTTGAAATGGTGTTGCCAAAAATGGGTTGATATTTTTCTTTTCTTTCTCGTGGATAAAATATATCTAAACGTATTTTGGAAGTATCTAATTTTACGTTTAAATATTGAATAACTGAATTGATTCTTTTATTTATAAGGGTAGAATCTATCTTATGTTCTTTTGGGAAGTCAATGATACAATCACACTTTTTATAAAATCGATATAAAGCTACAACCGAATCAACTAATTGCTTATTATTTTTATTTAAGTTCCATTTGGCTGGTTTAAATTCTATTTCTCTTATTTCTTTCTTAAAAGTACTATAGAATGAAATAGTATCATTTGTTGAGATTAGAGAATCCTGAAGTTCATTTTGTGAAAAACCTATAGTTAAGTAAAAAGAAAAAAAGCATGAAATGAAAATTTTCATAGATAACAAACGGGTAGGGCCTTTTAATTATTGTACGCTCTAAAAGTTAGAGATGTAAGGCATATTTATTTACTCACAATCACAAACTCTGTACGTCTGTTTTTAGCACGTCCTTTTTCGGTATCATTTTTCGCGATAGGGTTGGCTTCCCCAAATCCTTTAGAGGTTAATCTGGAAGCATCAATGTCTTCTATCAGCAAATAATCGTAAACTGCTTTTGCTCTGTTTTCAGATAGCGCTAAGTTCTCATCAGGATTACCCACATTATCCGTATAACCGTTAATGGCAATTTTAAGGTTGTCATTAATTTTCAAGAAATCAATAAACTCATTTAGTACCAACACAATTCTTGGCGTAATTTCATAAGAATTGGTGGCAAAATTAATGTCGTTAATTTGATAAGCTTCTCCAACTTCAATGGGCTTAATCTCAACCTTTTCTGTCTTTACTGGTTTCCCAACAACAATTTCATTAGAAGAAATTAATTGAGAGCTGAATGCAAAACCCTTCTTCTTGGCAGTCAACAATACGTCCTGGTCTTTTTCAACGGTAATAACCGCTACATATTCACCACTTTCTTTGTCAATTACGGCTTCTACTTCTTCTTCTGTTTTCGTGTTTTTTAGAATGACTTGAGCACCGTCAGGAACTTCTCCGAGGTTATTTAAGATTTCTCCATTTACAAAGGCTACTGACTTAGGACGGGCTTCTTCATACAGCTCAAAAGAATAAATATTCAAATCTTTTCCATCATCATCAGAGCCGTAATAAGCTTTATCTCCGTCTTTACTTACAATAAACCCGTGCTCATCTTTAGTAGTGTTAATCGGGTTTCCAATGTTTTTAGGTTTTTTAAACACCTTAGATTTTTCATCCATTTTAGAATAAAAAATATCATAGCCCCCCATACCAATATGGTAATCAGAAGAGAAGTATAGTGTGTGACTGTCGGAGTGCATAAACGGAGATTTCTCATCTCCAGGAGTATTGATGGGAGCTCCTAAGTTGATAGGATCTCCCCAGCTTCCATTAGGTTGCCTTTCGCATTTGTAAATGTCCATATCGCCTCCAAAAACATCCGTTACCCGAGTAAAATAAAGGGTCTTGTTGTCAGAAGAGATAGAAGGTTGAGCTTCCCATGTGGTAGGAGTATTGATGTTACTTCCAATAGACTCAAGTTTAGACCATCTACCATCTTTATATTCTGAAAAGAAAATGTCAGCATTATCAAACATTTGTCCAAATCCAGCTCGGTTTTTACCTCGGTAAGGAATCACTTCAACGATGGTAATGAATAACAGTTTGTTATTTACCGATATGGAGACACCTCCTTGATATTGCCCTAAATTAAAAGGATCGCCCATAGGGATACCTCCACTGTATCGGTCACCCATGGTCTTTCTACTTTTTATAAATTGCTCTTTAAATCCACCATCAAAGGCTTGCTTGGTTTCATCTGGCATTTTTCGGGTAAAGTACAGGTACTTGTTATCAGGAGATAGCATGGGTAAATACTCATCAAGATCAGTGGATGGGCCTTCTACTTTTTTTGGAGCAAATGGCACCGTATCATTTACGAGCGCAACATAGGTCTCGATATCTTGTATTCTATCATAAGCATAACGTTCATCCTTTTTGTAGGCATTTGGTGAAGCCATAATGGTTTGGTAGTAGGGTTTAGATTGAACAAATTTTCGTTGACCAAAATAATAATCACCCAATTTCATGGCATGGTAAAAGTTCCTGTAGTCAGGGCAAATCTGATAGATCTTTTTCCAATATTTTAGTTTTGTGTTTTCGTGCTGTTTAAAGGCATTTATGTCGGCTGCACTAAAAGCATTGTCAGCTTTCCTGGCACTCATGTGTGCTAATTCATCATAGGCCTCAAGGTAATTGGGGTCAGCCTTAATTGCCTGAATAAGTAAGGTCTTTTTCTCTTTGAAAGTACCCGTTTTAGCAGCTTCAAATAATTTTACTGCCTTCTTTTTTGGCTCAGGGCAGTTTTCTTCTTGGGCATGTACACCTAAAAAGAAAACACATGTTACTATTAAAACAATGTACTTCTTCAATTTACCTTTTTCTTGTTTTTAGAAAGTATTATTTACTCTCTACATCAGCCATAATTTTATCAGCTTCCTTTTTTGCTTTTGCATCAACCCCATCCGCTTGTTTATTAGCTTCTTTTTCAACATTATCGGCCTGTTTGTCTGCTTGTTTAATCGCTTCTTTAGCTGCTATCTTTGCCGCAGCTTTCTTAAAAGGATTGCTTCCTGCTTCTTTAATTAATTTGTCAGATTGTTTTCTACCCTCTTCTCTAACTTTATCCGCCTGCTTTTTACCCTCCGTTCTTATCTTATCAGATTGTGCTTTGGCATCTTTTAATAATTTATCTGCTTCCTCTCTTGCTTTCTTCTTTAGTTCCTCTTTAGTTTCCTCTACTTTTTCTTTTACCTGTTCTTTTACATCATCCACAACACTCCCTACAGCGTCTTTTAAGTTAACGCCTACCTTTGGATCATCTACGGTTCCTTTCAAGGTAACATCAACATTAACAAACTCTGCAGATTTTAAGCTCATACCTAAACCTGCGGCTTGATCGTTAAGTTTACCAACTGCATCACCAGCGCCTAATTCAGAACTTGGTACTTTCAACGTCATTACATTGTCCATTGTTTGATCAAAGCCATTAGAGCCAGACATGGTTCCTGTAATTGGTCCCATTTTTATATCAAATGGTTCTGTGTGTACTCTACCATCTTTAAAGGTATATTTAATACGAGTATCATCAATTTCTAATTTCGTGAACTTATCATTTTTAAGAATTTCACCTAACTTGTTAAGCGCTTTAAAGTCTTCAACTTTCATGCTTTTAGTTAGCATGTCACCATTTCCAGTCATTGTATTTAAGTCTGGCATCATTTCCTGATCTAATACACCATTTACAACTAACGATGTATTGAAACGACCTTTCATGTTTTTTGCATAAGGAGCCATTTCATCAATGGTGTTGAACGTGGATGTCACTGCTTCAATATCAAAATCAGTAATGTCCATGATATAACTAAATCCTGGTTGTTTAGGATTAGTCGTTTCGTAGTGACCACTAAGAACCATACTTCCTTTAAGTAAATTCATAGCAACATTATTCATGCTCACCTTTTGATCTTTTACGCTTAACTCCCCGTTAAGATTATCTATTTCTAAGTTGTCATAGATCACCTTATTCATGTTTGAAGTCAATACAAAATCAATGTTCTTAGGAATTTCAATGACACTTAATGGCTCTTCTTCTGCCGCTTCACTTCCCTCTTCAACCTCAGGATCCTCTTCCATAAACTCGTTTAGGTCCATTAAATTGGAGTTAAGGTTAAATCGCCCAGTTAATGCTTCATCATCTGCAAAAGCATAAGCAATAAAGTTTTCTATTTTACCATTGGCATTGATGTCAGATTTTCCAATTTGAGATTCGAAAGAAGCTAATTCGACAAATTGTGGAGAGAAGTTCAAATACATTTGCTTTAACATCACATCGTATGGTAATGAGTCACTTTTGTAATCCATATCCAATATAATTAATTGACCTTGAGCGGTAAATTCTTCATACCTTTCTTCTTCGATCGCAGATACTTTTCCTTTTAATTGAACATCAGCTGTAATGTTTCCATTCATTTCATCACCTTGTTCCATTGGAATAACATCTTTTACAGAAGCCATGTTGAATTTTGCTTTAATTCCACCGTCAATATCCGGATCAGAAACAGGAGTACGTACTTTCATGTTCATGTCAATTGGATTTCCAGCCATTTCCATGTAAAACCGTTTAAGGTTAACAAAGGTGTTGTCTTCGCCTCCTCCTGGATTGTCTACATGTAAATCAACCTGAATGTTATTTACCGCTTTTGGCAAGTCAGGGTATTTGAACATTGCATCTTCTACTTTTAAGTCTAATCCAAATGCAGGCAATGCTGTTTCCGTATAAACTCCTTTAGCATAACCATCCAACTCGAGTTTTCCAGCTGTTTTTACCGAAGCAAAATCAGTCATGTAAACAGCCGGAACAAGGGATAGAATATTTTTTAATTCAGTTTTCGTTGCTCCAAATTTTTAATACAGTTACATAGCATCGTGATGTTCGGATAGTGCGAACCAGAATTAG
>JAJCYO010000074.1 GCA_029262875.1 Flavobacteriales bacterium | reverse complement strand
CTGCACCTTACACCTATTTGTGGAGTACCGCTGCAACAACTCAAACTGTAAATGGATTGACTGCGGGAACTTATTACCTAACCATTACGGATGACAACGGATGTAGTATTTCTGACAGTGTTTTTATTAACGAACCACCTTGTAATAACTTTATGTTATATGTAACAGGTACCAATATAACTTGTAACAATAGTAATGATGGTGCTGCCAATGTTTTTGTTGTTGGAGGAACTCAACCATACAGTATTTTATGGAATAATGCTCAAACAACAAGTTCAATTACCAATCTGATTCCAGGAAATTATACAGTTGAAGTTACCGATTCAAATAATTGTTATTCGTTTCAGACAATTACAATTACACAGCCCAATCCATTATTAGCAACTGCTACTTTAGTTAATGATATAAGTTGTTTTGGTGCAAGCGATGGAACAGTAGATTTAATTGTAGTGGGAGGTTCTTATCCATATACTTATAATTGGTCCAATGGAGCTACAAGTGAAGATTTGATATTCTTAAACCAAGGAACATACACAGTAACAGTTACTGATGATAATGGGTGTATTGGTTTAGATTCAGTTATCATAACAGAACCTTCACAAATGAATACATCTTATGTCTTTGAAAATGTTACTTGTTTTGGAGATTCTAATGCTACAATTGATTTATCAGTTTCGGGAGGAATAGTTCCATACAGTTATTTATGGTCAACAGGAGATACAATACAGGATTTAACTAACATACCTGCTGGTTTGTATTGGGTTAATGTTAATGACGCAAATAATTGTGCGCTATCTACTGCAATTAATATTTTAATTACAGAACCAGAAATTGTTGACTTGGATAGTTTTTTTATTCATTGTCCTATACCAGGAGATACAATGACCATAGTAGATTTTTATCCAACAGGAGGTACAACTCCTTACCAAATCTCAACCGATAGCGGTAGCACGTTTTTGCCATACAATACTTATTCTACTTCTTTAGGGGTAAATAATACTTATTACATTATGATTAATGATTCTAATAGTTGTACCTCGGCCTATGTGGATACTATTCAGATTAACCCTGCAGTAATAATTGATAGTATATTATATGACAAATGCTATTTGACAATACAAACACAGAGTGAAGTGAATGTATTTCCATCTGGTGGAACAGGAGGTTTCTATCAGGTATCTTTTAATAATGGGTCTTCATATGGAGCAGTAGGAGATTATACAGATAGTTTAACAATTAATAATACCTATTACATAGTTGCAATGGATAGTTCAGGTTGTTTGTCATTAACAGATACTATTGATATCCCTGATCGATTAATAGCTATGGCCTCAATAACATCCAATTTCAATGGACAGGACATAGCATGTTATGGGGATACCAATGGTTCCGCATTAGCAAATCAAACAGGTGGAGAAAATCCTTTTAGCTACCTATGGAGTAATGGTCAAATCAGTAATTCCACTATTAATTTGGGAATAGGGACATATGTTGTTCAAATCACAGACAATAATGGTTGTATCGATACAGCGAGTGTGACGCTAACTCAACCAGATTCACTCTCTCAAACTATTATGGTTACATCTAATTATAATGGATTTGATGTTAGCTGTAATGGTTCTGTGGATGGAACCGTGAATTTATCTTCTTTTGGAGGAACTTTGCCTTATTCATTTTTGTGGGATAATGGACAAACCGATTCTACGGCTGTCAATTTAATGGCTGGAACATATAATGTGCAAATTACTGATGCCAATGGATGTGCAGATTCTAATAACATTATATTAAATCAACCAGATTCTATCCAGTTGTCAACAATCATTAATCACGTAAAATGCAACGCCTACACTGATGGATCAATTGATTTATCTGTAATTGGAGGAGTTACTCCATACTCTTATAATTGGACCCCAGGAGGAGTAACACAAGATATTTCTAACATTGGAGCAGGTAGTTATACAGTAGTCGTTACAGATTTAAATTCATGCACAGTAACAGACACATTTGAAGTTACAGAAGAATTTCCTTTAATATTATCGAATACCCAACAAAATGTGAGTTGCAATGGCTTATCTGATGCAAGTATTGACTTAACAGTGAGTGGTGGGGTTTTACCCTACAACTATGTTTGGAATAATGGCTCTAATCTTGAAGATATAGATAGTTTAGGAGTAGGTACTTACATCGTTTTAGTTACCGATTCTAACAATTGTTTTAAAAATGATACAATCTTAATTACTCAACCTGATTCAATTTCAGCAACAGTACAGAGTAATTTTTATCAGAATGGACATAATATATCCTTATTCCAAATGCAAGATGGAAACGTAGATTTAAATGTACTTGGAGGAACGATTCCTTACACATATGATTGGTCGAATGGAGCAAATTCTGAAGATTTAACGAATGTAGGAGCAGGTATTTATAGTGTAATTATTACAGATATGAACGGATGTACATATTCAATCTGGATAGAACTTACAGAGCCTTATGATTTAGAAATGCCAACCGTTATTACACCTAATGATGATGGTAAGAATGACAAGTTCCTTATTCACGGATTGGAATCATATCCAGTAAATAATTTTGTAGTGTTCAATCGATGGGGAGATCAGGTATATGAAATGAATAATTATGATAATCAGTGGAATGGAGGAGGACTTCCTGCAGGTAACTATTATGTTATTTTAAATATTAATAACAAAGAAATTGTACTTACAGGATTCGTAGAAATTATAAGATAATTAAAATCAAACAGATGAGACATTTATCATTTTTAATAATAGCGATAACCATAAGTTTTTCTGTTGTTGGACAGCAAGATTTAATGGTTAGTCAATACATGTTTAATCATACATTTTTAAACCCAGCAGCAACTGGAATTAATGGACATTACAATGCCAGTCTGATGTACAGGAATCAGTGGGTTCAGTTTAAAGGAGCACCTATATCTCAATTTCTTTCCATAGATGGCCCTGTTATTTCAGATAAAATGGGATTAGGCTTATTGGTTCAAAATGAAAAAATAGGGGTAAATAATCAAACCGATCTATTTGCTAATTATTCATATATAATAGATATGGATAAAAATAAATTAGCAATGGGAATTAGAGCGGGGGTTACTGTTTTTGGTGCTAATTATACAGAGCATGTGGCTTGGGATCAAGATGATAATATTCTTCTTGAGAATACTATGAGTTATCTACCAAATTTTGGATTTGGAATATATTGGAAGAATGAAAACTATTATGCAAGTCTTTCCATTCCCCATTTATTAAATTATGCTCCTCAAACAACCCTCACGCTTGATTTTCAAAATTCTAACCAATTGGTTAGACATTTTTACCTGATGGGAGGTTATCGTTTTAAATTGAATGAGGGTCTTATTTTGGAGTCAAGCATACTTTTAAAACATGCAACTAAGGCGCCAAGTCAATTAGATGGTAATTTATTGTTGGAATATAAGCGGATAGTATCTCTTGGAGTTGGGTATAGGACAGGTGATAGTTTTATTGCCTTAGCGAAATTTCAGATCAGTAACAAATTTCAATTTGGATATTCATTTGATATTACAACAACATCCATTAAGGATTATTCCAATGGGTCTCATGAGATTATGGTTAATTATATGTTTGGAAAAGAAGTCAAAGATGCACCAAGTTTTTTTTGAAAAATGTTTTGATTACCATAAAAAAGCCCATTCATCTGAGTGGGCTTTTTTGATTGTAACAGATTTAAAATGGCGACTTATCTAATATCCTGTGGGTTCATGATTTTCGGGAGACTACCAGGAGCGGCAAGTAGTTCGATTTTAACTGCTTCACCCTTTTTAAATCTAGATAAATCAATTTCAAAAGTGGCAACATTAATCGTCATGTCCACTTTTTTATCGTTTACATAAACAGCTGAAATTGACCAGCCAATTCCACTTGGATGGAAGGGGTTTTGAACCTGTAAGTCCTTACCTTGGTATTCACCCTGAACAGTAATGATGTTCACTTTTTCTCCATTTCGTTCAACACTTTTCGTAACAACTGGAGTTATTTCTTTGGTAATTTGTGCCCTGGCTGACTCTTGAGCCATTACTACTGTTAACATCATAATCGGTACAATTAAGATATTTTTAATCAAGGCAATTTTCTGTGTTTTTGGTTTTGAGATCATAATTAATCGTTTTTTAAGGTTAGACATATTAAAATTATTGGATAATTGATAACCAGCATTGTTAAGCAATTGCTTCCCCAGCAGGTTTTCATATTCTTTTTCAGAAAGATCTTTTGTTTGATGTACTACTTTGTTATCAGCTTGGAATTCATGAACTATTTTGATTTCATTATCATAGAAATAAATGATAGGGTTAAACCAAAAGAAACATTTCACCAATTCAACAAACAGGTTGTCAATAGAGTGTTTTTGCTTAATATGGACGAGCTCATGTGAAATTATCCCAGAGACTTCAGCATCGTCAAAATTTTCAGTCTTGTTATCCCATAAGATGTATTTGAAAAATGATGAGGTTGGATAGTTGCCTTCTGTTGAAATTACATGATAACGGTCAATGACTTTTACTTCCCCTTTAGAAATAATCTTAGTCAATCGAATCATTTGAAAACCGAATTTAGAAAGTGTAATGATTAATCCAATCAAATAAATGATGGCTACTATTGCCCAAATGCTGAGGTTGGTTTGTTCTAAGATTACAGTTTGACTAACCGTAGTAATTGGATCAATCAACGATTCTGGTATTTGCGAAATTACTTCTTCTGTGAGTGTGATAAATGGGATAACCAAGGATAAGCTTAAAGTGCCCAATAAATAGAATCGGTTCAGCTGAAAAAAAGTATCTTTTTTATAAAGAAGCACATAAAGCAGGTAGAATGCTAACATACAGAGGGATGATTCTATAAGATAGGGAAGTATGGATGGAAGTTGATTAATCATTGTCTTTCATTTTTTTAATGAGTTTATCCATTTCGTCAATCGAAAGGTCACTGTCCTTCATAAAATGAGAAAGCAGCCCTTCAGGAGAATCGTTGAAGTAATTCTTAAAGATGTTCTTAAAGAGCA
>JAJCYO010000073.1 GCA_029262875.1 Flavobacteriales bacterium | reverse complement strand
GCCCTAAATTATTAATTAAAGTTGCTTTTAAATTTTGTTTTTGCTTGCCTAAATCAATAGTTATATTACCAGTTGTTGGGTTAGGGTAAAGTGAAAGGCCATCACCAAAATCATTTCCCATTATTCCCACCCCAGTAACAGTATAACAACCAGAAGTATCTACACATCCATTGTTGGTAATCATTACAGCGTAGTTTCCATTCGAGGCGGCTGTGTATGATTGATTGGTAGCTCCATTAATCAGAGTCATTCCAGGACAATCTAACCACTGGTAAGTAGCTCCTGATTCATTGGAAGTTAATGATACTCCTGTTTGTGTTACAGCTAAATTTAACGTGTTGATGGTTAGAGTAAGTGTTACTACGGAATCACAGCCAATAGCATTGATTAAAGTGTCTGTAGCAGTACTGTTATTAGATGTATAAGTAATTCCATTGATCCAGGTAATGGAATCGCATGCGGTAATCACATCTGTATAATTGGAGCTTAGACAAGAAGAATAAACCCTTATTTGACCAGCACTAACTCCATTTGCATCATTATATGGGCTACCAATTGCCACAGTACTACCATCGGAACTTAAATATACCGAGTTTCCTGAACGGTCATTAGAAGCTTCACCATCAAGGTCGTTTCCCTTTTGTACCCATGCAGATCCGTTCCATAAAAAAACACGTGCATGACCAGCATCAGCAAAACTTCCATCATTATTTGATGCACCAACTGCCAACGTATTTCCACTCGCACTTAAGTTGACTGAGAAACCAAAATAATCACCAGCTGCTTCACCGTCAAGATCAATTCCTTTTTGAATCCAGGAAGAACCATTCCAAGCATATACCCTTGCATGGCCAGAAGCTATTCCATTTCCATTATTTTGAGTAGCACCAATGGCCACTGTATTACCATCTGCACTTAGATTAACTGAGTAAGCTGAATTATCCCCTGCTGCTTCACCATCAATATCGATTCCCTTCTGTACCCATGCAGACCCGTTCCATTCGTAAATTCTAACATGGCCAGAAGAGCTTCCATTGCCATCATTTGAGGGAGCGCCAATGGCTAACACATTGCCCGTTGAGTTGAGGTGAAGCTTGTACCCAGAAATATCATCAGGTGCTTCACCATCAATATCAATTCCTTTTTGTACCCATGCAGATCCGTTCCACTCGTATACTCTTGCATGGCCCGCATCATTTCCATTGTCTGCACTGTATGGAGCACCAATGGCTACAGTGTTCCCACTTGAATTGATGCTAACACAATACCCAGCGTTATCTCCTGCTGCTTCACCATCAATATCAATTCCTTTTTGTAACCATACCAATCCATTCCATTCGTAAATTCTAACATGGCCAGAAGAGGTTCCATTGCCATCATTTGAGGGAGCGCCAATAGCGATTATGTTCCCACCCGAACTCATGCTAACACTGATTCCTGAAGCATCAAAAGCAGCCTCACCATCAATGTCTAACCCTTTTTGATTCCAAGTGGTTCCGCTCCAGGTATAAACTCGTACATGACCAGCATCAAATCCATTTCCAATATTATATGGCGCTGCTATAGCAACAGTATTTCCATCAGCACTCAAGTTAATTCTATATCCAGAAATATCACCAGCGGCTTCGCCATCTATGTCGATTCCTTTTTGTGTCCAAATTTGGGCAATTGCACTATTTTTTTCACCAACTGAGGTGATAAGACTAAAGATTAGAACTATTTTAATTAGTTGTCTCAATTTAATGTTTTTAAGAAACGTTCAAATGTTTGTCAACAATCGTGTAAAGAACACAAGTGTCTATCACAGTTGATTTTAATACTTGTAAATATAGTGTATTTGTGTTACACTGTAAAAATGTGCTAAACAGACTAAAATATTGCTACTTTATAAGGTATTGTTGTAGTAATTTGGTCGTCCCGTTTGCTATTTTGCCTTATAAGTCTAATAATATTAACCTCTTAATTGAAATGAACAACGCTTAGAAAGCGTGTATATGGCAACATATCGAGGGTTCGAATCTCTTCCTCTCTGCGAGGAAAACTTCTCGGAAGAGAAGTTTTTTCAGTTTAAGACTTGTGAAACAAGTTTTCCTTGCTGTGAAGTGGACTTGAGTGAAGGTGTGTGGATTAATTATAATAAGGTTGTAATAAATGTGAACCGTGAATAATTTTGCCATCTTCATCACGACCAAATTGGAGATATCTTATATGCCACGTGTAAATATTTACATTTAAGGTGTCAGTAGGAATAACCACCTTAATATCATGATACCCAGCAGAAAGTGTCAGATTCAGACGATGGGGAGCAATATATGTTGTTCCTAATAGGGTGTCTAAAATAAGGTTGTTGTCAACATAAACTTTTATTGGATGCGGAGTAGCCGTGTAATTATCTTGATTTTCATTAAAAATATCTAAGAGGACAGTTTTAGGAATCAAGAAAAAGTAAATTGAAGGACTCGTTAGCAATATAATAATCCCAACTACAAGTTTTTTGTTCATATCACTAATTTACTAATTCCAGTAGAATAACGAAATTAAGTTAATTAACTTTCATTCAATTGATTTACCCTCATTTGGGATAGATAAGCGCAGCGGAGTAATCTCACCCTTAAGCTTCAACTATTAATTTATAACCAATCCCTCTTATATTTTTGAGCTGAATAGAAGAATCATTTTCGAGCTTTTTTCTTAACTTAGAAACATACACATCTAAAGTCCGACCTACATAATCACCTTCATCGCCCCATACTCTGTTAAGAATGGTGTCTCTATCTACGGTATCATTAACAGATTCATACAACAAGTTTAACAACTCACTTTCCTTACTGGTTAGCTCTATAGTGCTGTTAACTAACGTAAGTGTCATTTTCTTTTGGTTGTATAAATATGATCCAATTTTAATCCCTTCAACATTTTTTGTTCGCTTATTTTTTAGGTAGACAAATAATCCAATCGAAAGAAAGAGAATGACTAAAAATGGATATAGTAATAGGTTTAATGACATTGTTTCTTCTTTTGCAATGAATTGAATGACTATTTCATAACAAGCTTCAGGTTGCTCTCTGGTTCTACAGGGAACTAAAACATTTGGAAAAGGGGAAAGGTTATCTAATTCTTGACTGTACTCGTAACTATATACAACTTCATTGCTTTCACAATCTTCTACTCGAACAAGGTAGTTGTCATATGGAAGTGCGGCTTTAACAATAGTATCAATTGTTTTTACAAGATCATCTGGAAGGAAACTAAAACTCGATTCGAATTGAATTCTGTATTTATCACCTTCTTGTATAATAGGACGTACAAGAGATATTGAATCATTTGAACTCAATAAGATATCATGACCAATTCTTCTCATAACCACTTCTTCACGATTATGCTGAGTTTTTGGGCCATCTTTTTCACATCCTTCTAAAGTGAAAAAACACATTACTCCGAGAATAAATAAATACATCAATTTTCTCATGCTACAAATTTATAGTTTTTGTTTTCGATGTGTCTTCTTTTACAATGTATTTACATTAATTTACAATTCACATTAGTTGAAACCGATGTGCCGGATCTATATTTGTTCTATAATTAAACCTTATAAATGAATTAGATATGAAAAGAAGTATAATAGTTTTTGGTGTTATAATCACAGTGGTAGGATTTATGGCTTTTGGTTTTGTTGATAAGCCAACCGTCAATAATCTTAATAATTCTAAACCTCAAATTGATTCTACGAATAAGGATTTGTCATTCTTTGGTATCAATGGTGGGATAAATGTCAATTATTATAATGGAATGGTGACACAGTTCGTTGCTTCAGATAAAGCAGTTTCAAAGAACCAAGATCTATTCTATATGGTGTATGGAAAATATTCACGTTCCAATTCACAACAAATGTTTTCTAATACTATTACACAAGAAAAATTAAATCAAGCCAAATTGATTGATGACATTATTGAAAATTACCCTTCAAATTGGATAAAAGATTACCGGTCTGTTAGTATTCAGGCAATAATTGATGGAAAGGAAATTGAAGCTATAAGTATCAACAACATTTTGACTTTAGCACAAAAGAAATTACTTAGTTCAGTAAATATTGACTCAGGAGTTATTGTTAGTGTGAAATACAAAACAAAAAATGCTGTAACGAATACTATTGAAAATCGAGAAATGAAGTTGTCTATGGGAGTAGGTCCAAAAGTAGAAGCAGAATTTATTGGTGGGTATGCTCAAATGATTGACTACTTAAAAGAAAACAGTTTGGAAAGAATTGCTGCTAAGAAGTTCAATCGATTACCACAACCATCAATATCTTTTATTGTTAATGAGAACGGCCTAACGGAAAATGTTAAATTAACGAATACCTCAGGAGATAATGATATTGATCTATTACTAATAGAATTGGTGAAAAAAATGCCGAAATGGGAACCTGCAAAAAATACTAAAGGATTGTCTGTTAAACAAGAATTTGAATTTAGTATTGGTATGGATGGGTGCTAATTAAGAAAATTAGTTGAATGAAAAAGCCTCGAAAAATTTTTCGAGGCTCTTTTCTAAACCTAACCAAATAACTTTTTATGAGTTCTATTATTGTATGTTGATCTTTTTTGTTTCTGTCTTTGTAGAATCGCTAAGTGTAAAGAAATACAATCCATTCTGAAAATTAGAGACATCAATTTTGTTTAATTTGTTGTTTAAGGTTCTTGTTTCAATCAGTATACCATTTAAATTAAAAACTCTTAAAACAGTAGGAGCTTCTGTTATGCTAATCGTTAATTGATTCTTCGTAGGGTTTGGATAGGCTTGGAAAGGCTCCCCAACATAACTCCTTAGGTCTTCATTATTCGAATATGATCCATTACCTGATTCAACGATGTTGCTTTCAGCATTAAGGTCACCTGCTTGAGCTTCGTCTTTAATAACATTAATAATTCTTTCTCCACCATTAACAACATTTATACACAAATTATTTATTACAGAACTTAACTGTGGATTAGAAGTAACATTTGCCGTTGACAAGTCGATGTGAATTAGATTATCATTATCATCTACAATGCAATATCGATTATTCAGAGTGTCTAAAGTTGAAGTTCCAGACATGTAAGAACTTAGTCCTTGTATACTATCAATTAACGTTACAACGCCAGTAGTGGTGTTAACCGTTACCAAATCATTTGTATTCGTAATTGAGTTATATGAAATAGCGTAAAAGATTCCCGTTTTTACATTTAATTGAAGTTCTCTTATTGTTGTTGAAAGAGATGGGTTTGAAACTATTGAGCCAGTATTAGCATCAATGGTATAGATAACATCATCCCCTGCAATAAAAACATATTCTTTACTTGTTGGGTTGAAACTGGAATTATCTAAATAATGCCCATTAACCCCCGAGATTGTATTAATTCTAGTGGCAATTCCAGTTGATGTATTAATAGAGACTAAGTGGTATTCATAAGAAACTGGCGAAAGAGGGTTGGATCCAGGGTAAATAGTATCTCCGAAATCATTAACATAATATAACCCTGAATATGTAGTTGTATCTTCAAATTCTAACGCATAATACTCATCTGCTATGTTATCATAATTTAATTCCACGACAGAAGCTGAAAGAGTTGGATTTGCCAAGGTGGCCCCATTATTTATGTCTATTGTATATATCCTTGTCACAGGGTTAGTTTGATTGTCGTTGGCTGTGAAAATGTAAAACTCACTTGATTCATTAACTGTAGAAGTGCCATTTGCAACAACGTCTACTCCAGATATACTATCTAATTGAGTAATTGTAGCATCATCAGGATCAATTGACACAAAATAATTAATGTTAGATACAGTATCTAATTGCAGCCCGTAAATAGTCGACTGAGCATTGATAAAAGATATGTTAAGAATTAGCAGCGAAGAAATTAATAAGGTTTTCATAGGTATTATTTTTGGTTTTTAATCGTTAGTAATTATAATGTAAAAGTAGAGCTGAGATAGATGCGCTACAAGAGTTGAAATACAGAAATTTGAATACGTAAAACCAAAAAAAAAGTAAGTAGTAATAATCGATGTTAGTAAGAGGTTCTACTTAGCGTAAATCATAGTTTAGTAATTTAGAAGAAAAATAATTCCACTGGTTTTACGTTATAACATAACTCAGTTCACTTATTTAGCTCAAATGAAAATCACTAAGTATATCATACTTACACTCATTTTTCAGATTCTTATTAATGTAAGAGGAGAAGCTCAACCTTGTGCTAACATCAAAACTTTAGAGCTAAATAAAATATTTCCTGTAAAGCCATTGCCAATAGTAGATGCAAGAGATGTGATGTGGCATAGACGGTTGTGGAGAGAAATAGATTTAAAAGAAAAAATCAATCAGCTCTTATATTTTCCTAATGAGAAGGAAAAGAGAAGTTGTTCGTTGTATGATGTGCTTCATTATAACTTAATGAAAGGATACATCAAAGCATACGATCCCAAAGACGATAAATTTTCAAAAGAATTAACGATAAATGAGCTTTCTAATTTAGTTGGGGACTCAGTTTATGATAAAAATAAACAATTGGTTTATCAGCAATTAGACAGCCGGGATGTAGTCAAATATTGGTTAAAAGAGGATTGGTTTTATAATGCTAAATATTCAAAAATAGATGTTAGGATTATAGGAATATGTCCGGTGAAACTTAAAATAGATAAAGAAGGAAATATTTTGGGCTACCAGCAATTGTTTTGGCTATATTATCCAAATTTACGGATAACATTGAACAACATTGAAGCTTTTAAAAAAGAAAAGGAAGATGACCCCAGAGTATCTTTTGACGATGTTTTTATCAACAGAATGTTTAACAGTTACATTATACAAAAAGAGGGTGGGCAAAAACAACAGGTAAAGCAACACAAGTCAGAATTAGACATTAAATTAGAAAATGAAAAAACAAAAATGTATTACTATAAAAGAGAAACAAATCTTTGGGGGAATTGAACCCTCATTAAAAAGGAGAAGTTTAGGGCTTACTCTTTTTCCACAATTTCATGCCCTTCCAAATTGGTAATTCCCCAATTCTCTAATTCATCTTCTGACCATAATTCTGGAAAGAAAATTCTTTTTTGATATTTTGGATGCATGTACTTTTGCCAATCACTTCCACCAGTTGCTTCAGCTGTTTCTTCTCCACTGTTTAAGTATTTTGCTGCTGCATTTAAATGAGCCATTACCCATAATACATTTACAGTATGATCATAATGCCTCATTGCGTTAACCAATCCAGTATCTTCTTGAGCTTCTGTCGGTAAAGATTTAAATTTACTCCATAAATTAACCGTGTTGTACTTTTGCATAAATACAATAAAGTCATCCATATATTTCTCTTCAAACAATGTTAGCAATGTTGTTTTTTCACCTGTTTCATAGTTCTTTCCAGCGGCTTGCCAATATAAATGGTCATAAGCGTGTTTAAAAGGTGTATCTCTGTCTATGGTTGCTCTAAATCTAATGTCAATTAAATTTATCAATTCAGTAGAAGCAAATTCTATCATTCTGTATTGAGCACTTTGAAATCCACTTGCAGGAGTTAGTGTATCTCTAAATTTCATGTATTGTTCTACTTCCATACCATCACCCATAATTTCAAATGAAGAGGAAAGCATATCAAAATACCGGCTTACTCTGTCTAATCTTTCAGCAAAAAAATCGGGAGACAATTCATCTTTATCTGCAATTTGTTCAATTTCCCATAGAATCATTTTAAACAACAACTCATTAATTTGATGGTACATGATAAATACCATTTCGTCTGGAAGAGTAGTTCGTTGTATCTGTAGATTTAATAAAGAATCTGTATGGATGTAGTCCCAATAATTCATTGGCTTAGAGTGTAGTAGTCCATTTAGGTGAACATCAACATCTTGACCAATAGCTTCGTATTTCTTTTTTAATTCATCGTAAATCTCCATAGTGAACGCTAATTTTTTAAGACGTAAACTTAGTCATCTTATCTTTAAAAGAACTCATTATTAGCTATGATTTTTATCATCTTTAATGAGCTTATTAAACTTCTTTGCATTAGCGAACATTTATTAAAATCAATCAAGTATCTTTGGTATCCAGATTTGAATATGGAAAATTTAATTGATAAAATAGTAGCGTTAGAAAAGGTCTCCAAAGAACTTGAACCTTCAATAGAAGTAAGGAATAGCTACAATGAAGAAGTTCAAAACTTCACGAACAATTTTATAGCAACCACAGAGGAAAAGAAATCTTATTACGGTGGAACTCCAGATAGCGAAAAATTAGGTGTGAAACCTGGAAAAAAAGACTTAAAAGAATTGTTGTCAATTTATACTTCGGA
Source organism: Flavobacteriales bacterium (assembly GCA_029262875.1). Classification (GTDB taxonomy): domain Bacteria; phylum Bacteroidota; class Bacteroidia; order Flavobacteriales_E; family Vicingaceae. Next base: position 8,348 of record JAJCYO010000073.1, on the reverse strand, counting down.
GGTAGTTGAAAAAGGGATTAACCCTGCTTCTGGAGGGCATTTAGGCTATATTCCAGGTGGCGGAATTTACACTTCAGCTTTAGGAGATATGTTAGCCAGTGTGACCAATGAATATGCAGGGATGTACTTTGGTTCCCCTGGTGCCGTTACCATGGAAAATGAGCTGTTGAATTGGATGAAGGAGGTTTTTGGATTTCCCAAAGAATCAGTTGGTAATTTAACATCAGGTGGGTCGATAGCAAACTTAATTGCATTGACAGCGGCAAGAGATAAACATCAAATTAAAAATGAAAAGATCACAAAGAGTGTTATCTACTTGAGTCCACAAATACACCATTGTATACACAAAGCAATTCGAATTATTGGCTTAGAAGACATTCAAGTACGCTTATTAGAATTAGATGATTTATCAAGAATTGATGCAGGAAAATTAGCCTTATCAATTGAAAAAGATAAAACTAAAGGGTTAAATCCTTTTATGGTAATTGCTTCAGCCGGAACAACAGATACAGGAGCAGTTGATCCTCTAAAACAAATTGGAGAAATTGCTCAAACAAATGACCTATGGTATCATGTAGATGGAGCTTACGGAGGATTCTTTATCTTATCAGAAAGTGTAAAACATCTTTTTTCGGGAATTGAAATGGCTGATTCATTGGTAATTGATCCACATAAAGGATTGTTTTTACCATATGGGCTGGGTGCTGTTTTGGTAAAAGATAAGGAAGCTGTTTTTCATTCACATCATTACACTGCAAATTATATGCAAGATGCGACAACCAATGCTCAAATAAACCCTGCAGATGTTTCACCAGAATTAACCAAACACTATAGGGGGCTTAGATTGTGGGTCCCATTACATTTACATGGCTTAGAACCCTTTGTCGCATGTTTGGATGAAAAACTATTGCTGACAACTTATTTTAGAAGCCAATTACTTGAGGTTGGTTTTGAATTAGGGCCAGAACCTGATTTAACAGTAAGCTATTTTTGGTATCCTTCAAGAGAAATTGATGAAAATAAGTACAATGAAAAACTGATGGAAATCATTCATAAAGATGGTAGAGTGTTTTTGAGTTCAACCAAGATTGATGGTAAGTTTGTGATTAGAATGGCGATACTTTCTTTTAGAACGAAAAAAGCAACCATTGATAAAGCGATGGTAATGATTGAAAAATGCGTGATTCAAACAAACGAATATTTTAATATTGATAAATGATATCGGTAGAAGAAGCAAAGAAATTAATTAAGGAAAGTGTATTGCCATTGGCGGTTAAAGAAGTTGATGTCGTAGATGCTTTAGGCTATTTTTTATCAGAATCAATTATTGCACCAATATCAATTCCTTCTTTTAATCAGTCTGCAATGGATGGTTACGCCTTTTGTTTTGAGGAGGTAAACCAACCTTTAACCATAGTTGAGGAAGTTGCAGCGGGAGATGTTAGAGAGGTGGCTGTTGAAAAAGGAAACGCTGTTAGAATTTTTACGGGAGCTAAGGTTCCTTCTGGGTATGATACTGTAGTGATGCAAGAATTAACAGAAGTAAGTACCAACCAACTTACCGTTAAAGATCAGGGGTTGAAGAAAGGAGGAAACATAAGATTAAAGGCCTCTCAAATAAAGAAAGGTGATATTGGATTGGAGAAAGGAACTAAAATTACCGCAGCTGGAGTAGGTTTTATTTCAGCTTTAGGGTACACAAAAGTAAAAGTGTACGAATCACCAAGAGTTGCTATTATTGCTACCGGAGACGAATTGGTCAAGCCGGGAAATGAGCTAAAAGAAGGACAAATATTTGAATCAAATACGTTTATGCTTCAAGCTGCTTTAAATAAGTTAATGATAACACCAACGATTTCTGTGGTTGAAGACAACCAGAAAGAAACACAACAAGCAATAGCACATGCAATTCAGAATAATGAGATGGTATTACTTTCAGGAGGTATCTCAGTGGGTGACTATGATTTTGTAAAAGAGTCATTAGAAAACTTAGGAGTGGAAGATGTGTTTTATAAAATAAAACAAAAGCCAGGGAAACCGTTGTTTTTTGGAAAAACAAATTCTTGTTATGTCTTTGGATTACCTGGGAATCCTGCTGCAGCATTATCATGTTTTTACCAATACGCTTATCCAGCAATAAATTTAATGAAAGGAAATTTAGCTCCTTTTTTGCCAAAAATAAACCTCTCAATAACAAAGCAATTGAAGAAGAAAGAGGGTAGAGCAGTTTTTTACAAAGGGCATACAGACTTTAAATCAGTTACCTTATTAGAGGCCCAAGGTTCTGATATGCTTAAATCTTTTGCGATCGCAAATTGTTTTATTTATATACAAGCTGAAAAAACAGTTATCAATGAAAATGAATTAGTAGAAGTCCATTTATTACCTTAAGCAGTGAAAAAAGAATTAACCGACATAGAGAAAAATAGATACAGTCGCCATATTTTATTGGATAAGGTAGGACTGGAAGGTCAAGAGAAACTAAATGGCGCTAAGGTATTAGTGATAGGTGCAGGAGGTTTGGGGTGTCCTGTGTTACAGTACCTAACTGCAGCTGGTATTGGAACCATTGGGGTAATTGATTTTGATACCGTTGATGAAACAAATTTACAACGTCAGATACTGTTTACAGTAAATGACATTGGAACAAATAAAGCCGAGGCTGCTAAAAATAGGTTAAAGCAATTAAACCCCCACATTAATATTAATGTTTATCCTGAGAAACTAACAACTAAAAATGCCCTTCATCTATTTTCAGAACATGATATAATTGTAGATGGAACAGATAATTTTTCTACACGTTATTTGGTAAATGATGCTTGTACAATAACTGAAAAGCCATTGGTTTATGGTGCAATATATAAGTTTGAAGGACAAGTTACCGTCTTTAATTACAAAGGCGGACCAACTTACCGTTGTTTGTTTCCAGAACCACCGAAAGCGGGTAGCGTTCCCAATTGTTCAGAAATAGGAGTGATAGGGGTTTTGCCAGGTTTAATTGGAACGCAACAGGCCAATGAAGTGATTAAAATTGTCTTAGGAATAGGGGAGCCTCTTTCAGGTAAATTACTGACCTATAATTCGCTTGACAATTCATTTTTTGCATTAAATGTAAACCGGTCAGAAGAACAAGTTCAAAAAGTTTTGGACGAAAGAGCTAATTTTGAAGATATAGATTATGATTTCTTTTGTGGAATTACATCAGAAAATAATTTAAACGAAATATCTATAGATGAATTGAAGGAATTGTTCAATTCATCAGAGGATTTTCAAATTGTAGATGTGCGAGAAGAATGGGAGCAACCAAGGGTAGAAAAAGAGAATGTACTCGTAGCACCTTTGCATGAGTTAGCCCAGTATGTAGCAGAAATCTCAAAAACAAAAAAAGTGGTTGTAGTTTGCCAGCATGGAATAAGAAGTGCGGCAGCAATTGAACAATTAGAAAAAGAACACAATTTTAATAATTTAATTAACCTTCAAGGAGGAGCAGTAAACTGGTAATTATGAGTGAAAAGAAAATAAAAAATTCCTTAGTAGAAGGGCCTATTACACCAGAGAAAATAGCAAATTCAATTGCACATCATCAAGTGAAAACCAATATTGGGGCGCATGATATTTTTTTGGGGCAAGTTAGAGCAGATGAGATTGATGGAAAAGAGGTGAAAGGCATCGATTATTCAGCCTATGAAGAGATGGCAAATAAAGTATTCGATGATATTCGTGAAACAGCTTTCGATAAGTATGACTTGACTTGTGCTCACATCTACCATAGTGTAGGTTTGGTTAAGACTGGAGAATTGTGTTTGTTCGTTTTCACATCCTCAAAACACCGGGCAATGGCTTTCGATGCCTGTCGGTTTATTACAGAAGAAATAAAGGCTAAAGCTCCTGTTTTTGGAAAAGAAATTTTTGAAGACGAATCACACCAGTGGAAAGTTAATAAATAGACGGATTAAGTAGATTTACGTATTTTGTTTTTCCATGGATAATAAAATCCATTTAAATCTGTTTAGTACAAGGTTTGTTAACAATTTTCAAATGAATAAGGAGGTTCTAATCACAAATTTTTGACATCCATTAGAAGCCTAAAAATCCAATCTACTTTGTTAACATTCAACTTTTAACAACTCTTTTTAAATTCTTAAAATACTTGGAATAGATTGTTAAATGTCTTAATTTGGAGGGCTATTTACTATACTAAAAATTAACTTTCTATGAAATCTTGCCTAGTTCTAAGCTTGTCTTTGCTGATATCAATAACTTCCTTTGGTCAAAATTCAAGTACTAAAAATTCAAGTACTAAAAACTCAAGTAATAAATCTCTTGTTAAACTTGCTAAAAGTGATGACGTTGGTGATGTGAAAAATGGCCCCAACCTTGTAAAAAAGAAAACAGCCATAACACCTACACCTGCTCAATTAACGGGTACATATAGTATTCAACCAAAACCAAATGGGAACAATACTTCTTCGCCACTATTAAATATAGGAAAACCCTTTAATAATGTAAGTAATCAAAATTTAGTTAAGTCAACAACGACAGGTACTGTAAGTACCACGGCAATTACCAATAACAACTCTGTAGTTAACCTAAGCGGTACAACAAAAATAGACTCAAGAAACCTTCCATTAAATAATGATGGTAAATTACTATCAGTTGATGGAAATGTGGTGGAATTTAATGTTCCTCAAAGCTCCAAAACTTCTAGTGTTTGTTCTACACCAATGCCAACGATGGTAGATGGGAATAAGAATCCAGCTTGTGGGTTTATAGTACCAAGAGATAACCCAGCAAATAGGGATCTTGCAAGTACTGGAACAACAAAATATTTTCAATTGAGATGGTTAGTGTTTACAGATGGTGGACCATCTACAAATATTGATCAAACGAGAATTAATGACTTGATGATTGAAATGAATGCGGATTATGCTGCTTACAATATGGTGTTTTGTGCAGACCCTGCTACTTTTCTTGAAAGTTCAACTTGGTATACCCATAATTCAGGTACTGATGAATTTCCAATGAAAGATGCAAACAATGTAACTCCTACCCAGGTAGTTAATATCTATGTAGTAGGAAGTATGACTGCTGGAGGTTATGCACGTATGCCTTACGATCCGAATGGAGGAACAAGTACTCATGGAGGGATTGTATTAAATAGAGGAAACTGTTCAGTTGGAACACATACATTGGCACACGAAATGGGCCATACGTTTGGATTGTTTCACACTTTTAATGGAGTAGCAGAACAAGGTTCTTGCTCTAATTGTTATGAAAGAACAAGAAACCCAAACGGATCAAGTAATACAACTGGTTTACCAACTCCATTAGGAGGACCTTATACAGGAGAAGGAGATCAGGAAGGAGATTGGTGTTCAGATACGCATCCACATGATCAAGATTCTTATTTATGTCCAGGACCTCCTGGTTCAACAGGTGGTTGTGATTCTGACCCTAGAGTTCCTGCTAACTTTCCAGTGGATAATCACATGTCTTATTCATTTTGTACCACAACGTTTACAGCTCAACAAAATAGAAGAATGCACGGTATGGTAGATGATTATTTATCAGCTTGGACGGCATATGGGGGTGGTGTTTGTGGTTCTTTACCACCAGTTGCTCAGTTTGTAGGAACACCTACTACATGGCAATCACCTAATACAGTTACTTTTACAGATCAATCTCAACCAACTGCTATAATAACTGGATGGTCGTGGGATTTTAACTCTGCAGGACAGGGTGGTACGGTTACTCCGGCTACTTTTGTTGGACAGAACCCACCAGCGGTTGTTTATGATATTGGTGCTTCAGCAACATGTTTAGATTACGAAGTTACATTAACCATTACGGGTAATGGTGGTGATACTGAAGTTAAAACAAGTTATATTACAGTGTGTCCTCCGTCAGGTGATTGTGATACGTTGGATTTATATTGGCAAAACCCAGCTCCTCCAACACCTACAATATATGGAGGGTTAGCTGCTGGAGAACATATTACCGGGGTACCTGATTTATCTAATTCACCAGGTACGAGTAATAAAGGTGTATATGAAAGATACATCACCCCGAATGTTGGAACCAGTGTGGTTGGAGCTATTAGAGTTGGTCTGGGAACATTAACAGATCCAGATGATGATATGACATTCCAAGTAGTTGTATATGATGATGATGGAACAGGTCAGCCAGGAGCTGTATTAGGAGGACGAGGAGGTATTTCACCTACCCAAATTGGGGTTCCAGCTGGTTTATTTTTTAACGAATTTACGATACCTTTATTGACTCCATTAACTCCTACAACAGCTAATTTTCATGTTGGTGTAGAAATTTTCCCTGGTGATGCAGCTACTGATGAAATGGTTGTTGTTGCCTCAAGTTCTGCGTTGGGAGAAGGACAAGGAAATGGGTTGAATCATATCTGGAGCACAGGCTTTGGTTATGAGAATTTATTAGGAGTATATGGACTTGATGTTGATGTAGACATAATTCCTATGATGGGAGAGTATACTCCTTTGCCATTGGTAACTGGTTTTACTGAAACAGTTGTTTGTGACACTACGTTTGTTACTTTGTTTGATACTATTCTGTATACCGATTATGCAGGAACAGCATTAACCGGTTTATCTTTTGTTTTTGCTGACGGTACAGTTGTAAGTGGGCCACCAGATCCAGGTACAATAAATAGGACATATACAACCGCTGGACCAGATACAGTTACAGTTGTTGCAGTAAATGATTGTGGTAGAGCGGATACCACGGTTTGGTTTATTCCATATAACTTCTTACCAACACCAGATGCGGAATTTACAAAAGTTCAAGTTGACCCTATTTGTATGGGAGCACCTGGGGTTGATTTTAATGCAAATACAACTGGTTATCAAGATTATACTTGGGATTTTGGGGATGGAACAACACAGTCTTCTTTGGATACAGCTGCTGTTAATCACGTATATACAGCTCCTGGTTTATATTATACATCATTGACAGTAACTTCTACAGGGTATCAACCATCAGATATACTCCATTTTGAAGATTTTGAATCAGGTTGGCCAGCAGGATATGCTAGGCGTAATAATGATCCATTTACTCCGAACGTAGGAGTCAACCCTCCTTTTACAGGAACAAATGCAACAGCATGGTTGGATCTGGACATTGGAGGAGATGGTAATACGACCGCCTCTAGTACTTCATGGAATGCACCAGGCCAGCAAGGTGATGATTGGATGATGACCTCAGCTATAGTACTGCCAGCAAACCAGATGTTAACATGGACTGCAGTAGCAGAAGACCCTCTTTTTCCTGATGGATACGAGGTAAGAATATCGACAGCTTCTCAATTACCCGCTTCGGTTGCAAATTATGGTACCGTATTGTTTTCTACAGCAGCGGAAAATGCTTTCACAACTCAGAGGAGCGTTTCATTAGCATCTTATGCCGGTCAAACAGTTTATATCGCATTTAGAAATAATTCTACAGATCAATTTATTCTTTCAATTGATGATATTTGGGTTGGTACAACTGGACCAGGATGTTCAGCTACTGTAACAAAAACTGATTTTGTTGAAATAGTGAATTGCGTTGTAGTTCCTCCAGTAGCTAATTTATTAGCAACTGATTCTAGTGGTTGTGCACCTTTAACAATTACATTTACAGATGGAACGACATTAGGTGATCCTGCAACTTCATGGTTATGGAACTTTGGAGATGCGACAGTATCTACACTACAAAATCCACCTCCACATCTTTATGCTACAGCGGGTACCTACTTTGTGAGTTTCCAAGCTTGTAACGCTGGAGGATGTACTACAGAGTTTTTAACGGTTGTAGTAGGTAACGGAGTTACTGCTTTAGCTGGAGGAGATCAAACCATATGTGGTGGTACCATTGCTACACTCGCAGGAAATGATCCAACACCAGATGCTGGATTATGGACATTGTTATCAGGAACAGGAGTGCCAAGCACTCCAACAGCTTTTAATAGTGGAGTTACAGGGCTTTCACCCGGTTTAAATGAATTTGTGTGGACCATTACGGGTACAGGTTGTGTATCTGATGATACTGTAGGAATTACAATTGTAACCCCACCAGATGCTGGAACCGTAGGAACACATACTTATTGTTCAACAGGTGGAGCAACGAACTTGTTTGCAGACTTAGGTGGAACACCAGATAATGGTGGAGTATGGACTGGACCATCAGCATTAGCTGGCGGAGACTTAGGAACGTTTGATCCAGCAACCAATACAGCTGGTGTATATACTTATACCGTAACCGGAGTAGCACCATGTGCCAATGCCGTACAAACAGTAACAGTAACCATCAATGCAGCAGCAGATGCTGGAACCGTAGGA
>JAJCYO010000072.1 GCA_029262875.1 Flavobacteriales bacterium | reverse complement strand
CAAGATTTATCGGAAAGTGCCAATGCTTTCCTATCAACCTTTGGTGGTTCATTTGAACAAGAATTTGATTGGAGTTTAAATGGTGTAAATGTTGGTATTGGGTTAGCTTTAAAATTTTAAAGTTTACCAACAACAATTTCCTTTAAATCAGATTTATCAAAATACTTAGCCCCTAATTCTAATAAAGTTTTAGGGGTTATTTCTTTTATAGTCTTTATGAAGTCATTGTAAAAATCATAATCTAATCCATAAGCATGGACACCTTCAAATAAAGAAGCCATGTTAAATGGTCCATCACATGATTTTAAAAGTTGGCCGAGCATATAGTTTTTAACTAATTTTAATTCTTCATTAGGAATTTCTTGTGTTCGTATTAATGCGATCTCCTTGTAAACCTCTTGTAATGCTTTTTGAGTTACATCACTCCCCACTTCAGTAGAAATAAAGAAATAACCTCCATGTTTAAGCGACATTATTCCCGAGCCTATACCATAAGTATACCCTTTGTCTTCCCTAATATTTCTCATTAACCTTGAACCAAAATACCCACCTAAAACAGTATTTAATACTTGTAGCCCTAAATAATCTTCATGTAGTTTGTTTGGAAAAATACGACCAATCCGAATAGCAGATTGGAGTGCATTTTCTTTTGCAATATAGATAGAAGGGGCGCTGTTGGGATCTATTATCGTTTGCTTTTCAATAAGCACATTTTTTGATGTTTGTTCTGCACCAAAAAAGGTGTTAAGTGAATCTATAACTTTCGGAGTAACTTTTCCAGAGGCTAAAATTCGACAATTACCTAAGTTGTAATAGTCATTATAAAAATTAACCAACTCATCTAAAGAAAGGTTTTCATAATCACTAAGATTTACATTTGTTCCATAAGGGTGATTTTCTCCAAAAATGATGCTCATGAAATCTTTACGGGCAACAAATGAAACTTTTTCTAAATTTATTTTAAACCGTTCGATGGCATTGTTTTTATATATGTCAAATTCTTTATTTGAAAATTTAGGCGCTAAAACAACCTCTTTTACATAAGGTAAAACACTATCTAAATGTTTTGTAAGTGTGTATAAGGTTAGGGTGGCAGTGTCATAGGAGCTTTCTACATCGAAAAAAGCTCCGTATTTATCAATTCCTTCTGAGATTTCAAAAGCGGTGTGCTTTTTTGTGCCTTCTTTAATTAATTGGCTAACAGAAGAAGCAATTAATGGCCTGTTTTGAAAAAAGTTTCCGGCACTAAAAACAAAATCAATCTTTAAAATTTCTTGGCTACCACCGCTAATATAATTGACTTCAATTCCATTGTCAAGTTCAGTTGTAATAACATCTAAAAAGTTGATGTTATTCACCTGATGAAATTCAGGTGCCTTTTTTCTGTCTAAAGCCACCATTTCTCCTCAGTTTTAGCATAAATTAACGTAGAACAGTTTGATTCATTTAAAATTTCATTCGCCATTCTTTTTATATCTGCTGCCGTTACTTTGTGATACTTTTCTACTTCCTTGTTGACATCATTAGCATCGCCAAGGAGCTCTGCAAAAGATAAATTCATCGCTTTGTTTAGGACACTTGTCTCTGAAAACTCAGTGGTAGATTCAATTTTATTTTTTACTTTATTCAGTTCACTGTCATTAATTAAATTAGATTTAACCAGATTTAGCTCTTTTAAAATAGCCTCTTCAGCAATTTCAAAAGAGATGTCGTCTAATAATTTTCCACTTATAGTTAACAATCCTTCATCGAAACTACCGGAAATAAAAGCATTTATTTCACTAAATAATTCTTGTTCTTTGACCAATGAAATAAATAACCTGGATGATTTCCCAAGAGATAGAACATCACTTAACAAATCTGTAGCATGGTAATCTGCATGCGTTTTATAACACATTTTGTATGCTTTGTAAATAGCGTTTGCAGGAACATCTCGTTTTACTTCTAATCTTCTTTTCTCACTCTGTTGAGGTTCTTTTGGTAAATTTCTATTGTGAACATTTCCCGAAGGGATATTGCCGAACCATTTTTTTGTTAATTGTTTTATTTCGTCCAGCTCCACATTTCCGGCAATAGTTAAAATTGCATTATTTGGAAGATAATGTTTGTGAAAAAATGCTTTTACATCGTCCATTGTTGCATTTTCGATATGACTTATTTCTTTTCCAATGGTTGCCCATTTATATGGATGAATATGATAAGCCAATGGCCTTAAAAGCAACCATACATCACCATAAGGTTGATTGAGGTAGTTTTGTTTAAATTCTTCAATAACTACACTTCGTTGAACCTCCAAACTTTTAGCAGTGAAAGCTAAGCTTAACATCCTATCTGACTCTAACCAGAAAGCGGTTTCAATGTTATCTTTAGGTAAAGTGATGTAATAATTTGTGATGTCATTTGAGGTAAAAGCATTATTAGTGCCACCAACTTTCTGTAAAGGCTCATCAAAATTGGGGATATTAACTGAGCCACCAAACATTAAATGTTCAAACAGATGAGCAAATCCAGTTTGACTTTCATCCTCATCTCTTGCACCAACATTGTAGAGTAAATTAAAAGCAACAATGGGTGTTGATTCGTCTTTGTGGACAATGATTCTTAATCCATTTTCTAAAGTGAACTTCTCGAAATTTATCATTAACTAAAAGTGGTATTTCCTTGAGTTTATATCAGCTAAGGCTTGTTCGTATTCGGTAATAATAGCTTTAATAATGGCACTAACAGGTTGTATAGAATCAATTAATCCAGCAACTTGTCCAATTTCTAGTTCACCCTCGTCTAAATTTCCTTCAAACATTCCTTTTTTAGCTCTTCCTCTCCCTAAAATTTCTTTTTGTTGTTCGAGCGTGGCTCCATTGATAATAGCCTGATTAATCTCATCATAAAACTTGTTTTTAATGAGTCTTACAGGAGTAATATCTTTCAGCGTTAATTGCGTTGAACCATCTTGAGCTTTTACAATTTCTTCTTTAAAATTAACATGAGAAGAAGCTTCCTCGGAAGCCGCAAATCTACTTCCCATCTGAACACCATCAGCCCCCAAAATCATTGATGCAAGCATCCCTTCCCCAGTTCCGATACCACCTGCAGCAATTAAGGGAATATCTATTTCTTTTTTTACCATTGGAATCAAGCATAACGTGGTGGTTTCATCCCTTCCATTATGTCCTCCAGCTTCAAAACCTTCTGCAACAACAGCATCTACACCTGCTTCTTGTGCTTTAACGGCATATTTCACTCCAGGAACGACATGAGTTACGATTATATCATTTTCATGAAAAAAATCAGTATATTTTTTAGGATTTCCAGCAGATGTAAAGACAATTTTAACTTTTTCTGCTATGATAATATCAAGTAATTCATCCATTTGGGGGTAAATCATAGGTAAGTTAACCCCAAAAGGTTTATTGGTGGCCTTTTTACATTTTTGGATATGTTCTCTAAAAACGTCTGGATACATTGATCCAGCTCCAATTAATCCTAATCCGCCACTATTACTAACTGATGAGGCTAATTTCCAGCCACTATTCCAGATCATTCCTCCCTGAATAATTGGATACTTGGTTTTAAATAGTGATGTAATCTTATTGTCCATAGGTTTTAAAAAAGATAATTTTCATTTTTTACGAAAATACAAAATAGTGCTTTGTTTGTTAGATTATTTTGAGATAAACTTGTGTTGATAGATATAAGTTTTATATATTTGCGTTTATGCGAAAATTGCTACTAACATTAGTCTTTGCGTTAATTGTCTCACTATCAGGTTATAGTCAATATTATGTTGATTATGGAATATCTGCTGGTGCATCTAGCTATTTAGGCGAATTTGGTGGTGGAGAAGGTGATAGAAGGGATTTCATCATGGACATGGAGTTGAGTTTTACCCGATGGACTGTTGGAGGATTTTATAGGTATAGAGTTTCTCCTAAAATTGGAGTTAAGGCTAATTTAAAATACATTAGACTTTCAGGAGATGATAAAAAATCGGATAATCCAGGAAGAAGAGGGCGAAATTTGAATTTTAAGAATGATATGTTCGAATTGACGGTTGATGGTGAATTTTACATTTATAAAGTGAATGATGTTGGACGAACTGGTAGATATAATACAGATTTTAATCTATACGCTTTCGCTGGCTTAGGTGTATTTTATAGCAATCCAAAGGGGCAGTCAACCAGTGGCGAATGGGTATCCTTAAAGCCTCTTGCGACTGAAGGGCAATCTTATAGCAGTTTCAATTTTGCTATACCAGTTGGATTAGGTTTTTATTACACGATAGATAGAAAGTACAGATTAGGTTTGGAATTGGGATGGAGGACGACCTTTACGGATTACATAGACGATGCGAGTACGGTTTATGCCAATAATTTTGATGGAATTTCTAATAAAACAGACCAAGCTTTGTTGGATGAAATAAATGCAGATAATGATTTACAGGGAGGAGATAAATTACTTCCAACTAATTTTGATGCTGGTAGCAAAAGAGGAGATCCAGAACATAATGATAGCTATATGACTGCAACAGTTAATTTTAGCTGGGCAATTAGAGGTAGAAGTAAATTTTACAGAGCTAAACATAGTTGGGTACTTGGTAAGAACAAGAGAAGAAGAAGAAAATCTAGAGCTAAGTTCTAAAGCATTAAAATATAATTATAAAAAAAGAGCATATTTATATGCTCTTTTTTTATTTCAATCGTTTTAATTATTAAAAATACATTATTTACTTTTGAAGTCTGAAAAAAATAAAGACATGCAATCATATAGTTTGACACATCTACAGGAGTTGGAATCTGAGGCAATTTATGTCCTAAGAGAAGTTGCGTCTCAGTTTGAAAATCCAGCATTACTATTTTCTGGAGGCAAAGATTCTATTATTGTCGCACATATGGCGAGGAAGGCTTTTTGGCCTGGAAAGATACCTTTTCCATTGGTTCATGTAGATACCGGACATAATTTTCCAGAAACAATTGAATTTAGAGATAATTACATCAAAGAAATAGGAGCCAATCTCATTGTAGGTTCTGTTCAACAGTCGATAGATGAAGGGAAGGTTGTAGAAGAAAAAGGGTTTAATGCAAGTAGAAATGCTTTGCAAACAGTTACTCTATTAGATACCATAGAAGGACATAAATTTGATTGTGCTATGGGAGGAGCGAGAAGGGATGAGGAGAAGGCGAGAGCAAAAGAACGTTTTTTTTCACATAGAGATGATTTTGGTCAATGGGATCCAAAAAATCAACGACCTGAGTTATGGAATATATTTAATGGGCAAAAAAATATTGGGGAGCATTTTAGAGTTTTTCCAATTAGTAACTGGACTGAAATGGATGTTTGGCAGTATATCCTTCATGAAAAGATTAACATTCCGTCTATTTATTTAGCACACGAAAGGGATGTTTTTGTAAGGGATAGCGTAATAATGTCAACAACAAGTTTTATAGAACAAAGAGATACAGAGCCTACCATTAGAAAAAAAGTCAGGTTTAGAACTATAGGAGATGCAACATGTACCGGAGCAGTTGAATCTGACGCAGATTCGATAGAGAAAATAATAGAAGAAGTTGCAGCGGCTCGAACTACGGAAAGAGGAACTCGTTCTGATGATAAACGTTCAGAAGCGGCAATGGAAGATAGAAAAAAAGCAGGATATTTTTAAGTTATGGATACGAACTCATATTTAGATATGGAACTTCTACGTTTTTCAACAGCGGGTAGCGTTGATGATGGGAAAAGTACATTAATAGGAAGATTATTATATGATTCTAAATCTATATTTCAGGATCAATACGAAGCAATCGAGGAATCAAGTAAAAGGAAGGGTGATGAAACCGTTAACCTTGCTTTATTAACTGATGGACTTAGAGCTGAAAGGGAGCAAGGAATTACCATAGATGTTGCTTATCGCTATTTCGCAACACCTAAACGTAAGTTCATCATTGCAGACACACCCGGTCATATTCAATACACAAGAAATATGGTGACGGGGTCATCTACCTCTAATCTTTCAATTATTTTGGTTGATGCTCGTCATGGTGTTGTTGAGCAAACATGTAGACATACATTTATATCTTCTTTATTAGGGATACCACATGTGGTATTTTGTGTAAATAAAATGGATTTGGTAGACTATTCAGAAGAGAAATTTGAGAAGATAAAAGCTGATTTAGAAGCCTTTTCATCTAAGTTAGATGTACAGGACATTCATTTTGTACCAATGAGTGCTCTAAATGGAGATAATGTAGTTAATAAATCTGATAATATGGATTGGTATCAAGGATCTACCTTGATGTATTTATTAGAAAACATTCATATTGGGAGTGATTATAATCACATAGATTGTCGTTTCCCCATACAATATGTTGTAAGGCCCAAATCTGAAAAATATCCAGATTATAGAGGTTATGCAGGAAGAATAGCTGGAGGTGTATTTAAACCAGGTGATGAGGTAGCAGTTTTACCATCAGGTTTTACATCAAAAATTAAAACGATAGATGTAATGGGTGGAAGTTTAGAAGAAGCTTTTGCACCAATGTCTGTAACGATGACTCTTGAAGATGATATAGACGTGAGTAGGGGAGATATGATTGTAAGAGAGAATAACCAGCCTAATGTTCAGCAAGACATTGATATAATGATTTGTTGGTTAAATGATAAGAAGATGGTTTCAAGAGGAAAATATGCTATAAAACATACCTCAAATGATGTTCGTTGTATTGTCAAAGAAGTAAAATATAAAATAAACATCAATAATTTACATCGAATAGAAGATGATAAAGAAGTAACTATGAATGATATTGCAAGAATATCCATTCGTACCACTAAACCTCTGTTATATGATAAATACACTAGAAATAGAGGGACAGGTAGTTTAATTCTTATTGATGAGTCAACCAACGAAACTGTTGGAGCAGGAATGATAATCTAAAGTAGAAAACTATTTTTTAATAATTTTCTTAACCTCACTTCCATTACTATTGCTGAATTTTAGCAAGTAAACACCTTGTGGTAGTTCTTCAAGGTTTATAATGATGTTATTCTTCTCTACTTTTTGAATATGTATAGTCTTCCCGAGTAAATCGATAAGCTCTATAGTAGCATCAAAAAGGTCTTTATTGCCTAATGTTATAGTAATACTATTTTCAGTAGGGTTAGGATAGATAGCAATTTCACTAAGGTCTTGAGGAGCACTTAAGTTTGTTGAAGTTGAAAAATCTCCTTGGTAATATGCTACTCCACCAGAGTAATTGCCAATTAAAAGATCTAAGTACGTATCATTGTTTATATCTGCTAAAGTAACTGAAGTGGAAGACCCATCTTGAATGTTTTGAAAAGAAGAATCCAAAGAAAAAGTCCCAGTTAGGTTTCCATCTATGTTTCCAAACTGATAAATGTATCCATTAGTTGCTCCTGCTAACATTTTATAAACTCCAGCATCATCATAAACAAAAGGCATACTGTTACCATTAAACTCGTTGAATCTTTTAGTATGGACATTGCCTAATGTGCTCGTTATTAAGGAAAAATTAGGAATACTACTTGTACCAATGTTTTCATAATAACTAAAAAACCCATCTCGCTTACCGATAACTAAATCAAGTAATAAATCTTTATTTAAGTCGATAAGTTGAGGGGAAGAAAAAAGCCCGACATCAATGCCTTGGTATTGGGGTTGATTTAATACAAAGTTTGCAGGGTTTCCCGCACCCGCAGTATTCTCGAAATAATGAAGGTAACCCCAAAAATCCCCAATCAACATGTCTTCATCGCCATCACCATCAATATCCCCAAAGGTTGGTGTTAATCGAACTGCTGGTTGGCTTCCTGCTATATCTAAATTTATGGTTGAAATACTCGCATAATCCATATCTATTAATTGGAAAGAAGGGTTTATAGCAGTACCAATATTTTCATATAACCAAAGTGATGAAATATAATTTGTAGAGGACGAAGTATCAAATACGCCATAATTTCCTATTACAATATCCAATAAACCATCAGCATTATAATCAAAAAATGTTGGGTAGGCACCCTCACCAACCTCAATCATCCCTTCTTGCAAAAAGGCGTTGGTAGTAAAACTGAAAACAGGATTATTAGTGGCATTATTGTTCTCATAAAACCAAATATTTTCTTTGTTTTTACAACTTCCCCCAAAATTCGTAGCAACAATTAAATCTTTTACATTGTCATTATTCACATCAAAATAAAACCCTGCTGGAAAGACATAAAGATCTGCAGCACTTGTGCTCAAATTATTTGCTGGAAAAATCGAGTCTTGCCCAGTTATATTAGATGCATCTAAGTTGGGACTAAAATCACTATTATAGAGTAGGGTTAGGTTGTTAAACGCTGCATCACCAAGCACCAATTCTTTACTATTATTCGCATCTACATCTAAAGTAAATAAGGTTGATCCAGCATGCTGAGCGCCTCTTTCAGGATTATTGTTGTTAAAACTACAGGTGTCATATAGCGTAACACTGTTGTTACTGAAATTCTCTTTAAAAAAACCCCAACACCGATTTCTCAACTCATACGATAAGCTATCACAGGTACTGTTATTTTCAATACTTAAGTTTTTATGGTACTCAACATAAGATCCAGCAGCACTAAATGTTAGAATATCTAAATCACCATCACCATCAATATCATCAATAGCTGGGAGATCTGCGTTGCTAACAAATAATGGGATGAAATTGGGCGTAGAATCAGGTTGATAGTTTGAACTAAGTAAACTGTCTTGTAGAGAAAATGACAATGAACCAGCAGATGTATTTTTATAAATTCTAATACCACCACTAAAACCAGTATAGATATCCATTTTTCCATCACAGTTATAATCTCTTAATAACACCCAATCAGTCATTTTAGGGAAGTTTTGGATGTATTGTGGTGCATGGGTGTATGAAACAGTGTTTGCTTGACCATTATTGATGAAAGTGGTTAACCTGTTTCCCGTTCTATCAAAAGAAATAAGGTCATTTATACCATCTAAATCCAAGTCGATTTCTGAGAACTGAGTAGAATTAAAACCTCCCGCCCAAGGGTTTTTTAAGGTATCCCCATTACTTTTTAAAACAGTTATAGCACTATTTCTAAAGAAACTAAGCTGAGCATTCGCATCAATTGTAAATAGTAAAATACCAATAAGAAAAGGAATAAATAAACGATTCATTATCTGTTGTTAATAGAATAAAGTTACCGAAAACTTATTTATTTCTTCTTCATAATCATTCTAAATAGTATTTCTTATTTACTTTTGCTACTAAACGACTCAATTATGGAAAATACAATGGCTCCACATTCTATGTACGCAGAAGGAACTCCTAATCCTAATACAATGAAATTTGTGTCTAATAGATGGTTAATAACGGATGATAATTCATATGAAGTTTTAGCTGATCAGCGAACAGGAGGGCCATCTCCTTTAGCTGAAAAACTTTTTAGCTTTCCTTTTGTTAATGGTGTTTTTATAGCTGCAAATTTTGTAACAGTTAGTAAAAGTAATGCCGTAGAGTGGAATGATGTTGTAATAGAATTAAGGGATTTTATTACGAATTATTTGAATTCTGACGATAATGTAGTTATCCGTGAGGAATTTTTAAAAACAGATGAACCTAATTCATCAGAAGATGTTAAAGGAGAAACTTCCCAGAAAGAGCTCACTGATATAGAAAAGAAAATTGTAGACACTTTAAACGAGTACATAAAACCTGTAGTGGAAACAGATGGTGGGGCTATTGAATTTGATTCTTTTGACTATGGTATTGTTAAAGTAGTTTTAAAGGGAGCTTGTAGCGGTTGCCCATCTTCCACTATGACATTAAAAGGAAGTATAGAATCTTTACTGAAAAATATGATACCTGAAGTGAACGAGGTGGTTGCAATTAACGGTTAAGCATTTAACATTAATGTGATTTTTTCTTTTTCGTCACCATTGATAATCAATGTTATTTTATGTTTTCCTGGATAATGTTTTCGAGTAGATAATTCCTTAAACCACTGCTTTCGTTTAAATGATTTCTTTGCTTTCTGTTTTAAATTAAATTCTGATATCTGAAATACTTTACCAGAGGTACTTCCATTGGCTTTAACATAAGCTACTTTATATTCTAATCTAATGTTTCTTTTTTGATTAGAGTCGTTG
>JAJCYO010000071.1 GCA_029262875.1 Flavobacteriales bacterium | reverse complement strand
GTAAATATTGGGAAAGATTATGGGTTTAGAGAAACATACAGATAATTATGTTAAACAGCACGCTGGTGGTGGTTTAGGCTAACCTCCCTATTTGGGGTATTAATCTGAATTATGAAAAAGTATAAAGATATTACAAGTGGAATTTTTACAGCATTAGTGCTGTCTATTATTATTAGCAGTTTATATATCGGAGTATCGCCAATAGAGCTAATCCGGTTGTTATTATTATCCCAATAAACCACTTGTACTCTTTTTTTCCGCCAAAATTTTTGCGGAAAACTGAAAAATTGATTAATTTTAAGGGTATGGATTACTTGGATTAATTACCCAAGGACAGGTTTTATATTGTGGGCTTTCCTACCCCTTTAAATACACAATACTATAATGACACAATATTAAATATCAGTTCAAATCATATCCGACTGAAGTTAAAAGGATAATTCGAATATTGTAGACAGTAATTAGGTAGTAGGGATTTGATCCACCATACGCAACTGTGAAAGTGCTGGAGTAAAATCTGGCCTCCTGAACATACCAGGAAAGGGGCCACAACCTAAAAGCTATAGTGATTCTTTAATTAGTATCTAAATATCCTATCAGGGGATATTGGTCTCTGGTCTGCTTAAAATCTACTTATTTTTTGCCGGAAAATAGAGAAACAAAAACCCCTTAATAAATTAAGAGGTTTAAGTTGACGATTCCCGAATTTTCAGTGGAAAATTCTACTTATTCTACAATATTCTCATTAGAGTTTCCCCATTTTTGTTTTATTTTTTTTAATCCAAATTCAATCGAAAACCTTAAAATAATAGCAACGCCTATTATTACACTTAACCAAATGAAGTTCTTTACGACATCTTCGCCAAACTTCATAAAACTGGATGCTTCTATATATGACGAATACAAAGATATTGATATAGTTATAATCGAAATCATACCAGAATTTACCATAACATTTTTCCACATGTCAAATTTTTCATGAAAGGCTATTGCAATTAAAACAACAATAATAAAACTTAGTATTATCGTGCAAACCGATAGACAAAAAGATAAAGTTATAGGTATCTGAATTGGTTTTTCAGAAATAAAATGTGGTTCAAAAACATATATTGATAGATACCAAAAAGGAATAATTATGACCAGCAAAATAATAGCACCCTTAAGAGTTGGGTGCAAGTTATTGAAAACTGATGACGCCCCTTCTTTCATTTTCAATTACATCTTAAATGTGAATTTGCTTTTACCTGAGATATTTTGAATACAAAAATCGCCTAACGCAATAACATTCATGCCTATAATGAAATCAAATCTACCTTCCACATCTGGACATTCGGTAACTTTAACCATAGGAGAACCTTTCCCGTTTGGCAATAGAACGCTTATTAGATACACATTTTCATAAGACTTACCACCAGCATGACGAACTTCACTTTTGCCTACTGGCTTAAGGCTCATTTTCTTTGCAATTTTTTTTGTTATAACACATCCTGTTGCACCCGTGTCCCATAGTGCTTTAACATCAAGAAATATTGGTGGGGCTTTCCCTCCCTTTCTTGGGTTAAAAGGGATTGATAATTTACAATCTGAAATTATATCAAGAGTTAGGTGGTTATAATTAATTATAAAGTCTTTAGCCATATATTACTCTTGAGTTAAAGGTTTGAGAGTAACCTTTGTCTCCAGGTAAACAATGTTGAATTAGGAATGTTCCTAATTTATGTTTTTCAATAGAATCTTGGTAAGCCTCAGCCTCAGTATTATAACTACCAACAACATCTTCACCAATGATAACGATAAATTTACCATCGTATTCTTTAACGAGATTCTTCTGATTATCCAAAAAAAACTTAAATTCTTTTTCTAACATTTTCTGCTTGTTATAGTACAAAGTTACTAAATTCCCATAAATATGGGTTTATGGTGTAAAATAATGACATTTATTGCCATAAAACAATCCGTTTTTTAACGGATATCCCTACACATAATTAAACATTCGATTTCATTCAAAAAATACCAAATTTTACCAATCATTACATAGTTACTCCTACTCTATTTCTGAAATTTCTCGATTTTTCAGTGGTTTCGCGCGGAAAAGCATTACATAAAAATACAAGATTACTATCCTGGGTGGATTGTAATGCAAAAAGCCCGCATCTTTCGATAACGGGCTTTTCTTGGTATTAACTAAATGTTTTATTCAAGAGTACCACCAGCAGCAGCACATTCTGTTGCAAAATCAACTCCAGGAATGTCTACTGTATCCACTTTATTTCCACTCCCATCAACACATTCTTCATCTTTACTACATGAAGTAAAAGCTACAGCACCACCTAAAATGATGGCAAATAATAATATTTTTTTCATAATAAT
Source organism: Flavobacteriales bacterium (assembly GCA_029262875.1). Classification (GTDB taxonomy): domain Bacteria; phylum Bacteroidota; class Bacteroidia; order Flavobacteriales_E; family Vicingaceae. The sequence continues at coordinate 1,301 of JAJCYO010000071.1, read as the reverse complement.
TTAATTAAATTAATAATAAGTTAATCAAAGATAAGAAAAGTATTTATCATACGGTATCTGAGGCTTCTTGGCCTACCCTTCTGTAACAGAAATCTTATTTTATGATATAAAATTATTCGGGTTTCTAAAATAACCCCGAATACCTGTATTTCTGAAACCCTAAGCTCAAGTAACATAATATTGTGTTATGAAAACTCAACCAAAGCGTTTGATTTTTCCATGAGGTAACGCTCTATTTTAACCTGAATATAGATGAAACGATTTACACAAATTAATCTATAAACCCTCATTGAAAAAATACAAATAGAATCGATCCGCATGGATGGTCTCATAACATCTAATTATGTTAAATAACCGCTGGAGTACTTCACTCTATTGTGGTTATGAATAGCTTACTTTACTATGTATGATTGAAAAAGTTATTTAAATGGGCTAAGAGATTGTTTAAGGGTCAATCCCAAAAGCCACAAACTAAACTTGACTTTATTGTCTCACCATCTAAAAAAGTGTATTGTTCAGATGCTTCACTTAAGAAATTTATTTCATCTTCTTTAGATAAATCATAAAATAAACCAACCTAAAATGTTTATAATAGCAACAACTATAATTCCCACTATACTAATTTTTTGGTTAGTGTTTAACTTGCTCCACCAAGATGAGAATGATCTAAATGGAGATAATAGTATATAATATACTATTTCAATCTTATTTGCTCTTATAAGTGTATCACGGTCTTTTAAAGGTAATTTATTATCATAACCGTATTTAGTAATTCTCCTAATTCCTTTACTTCTATCTTTTTTGCAATCTTTTAAGTTGTAGAAATAGTAATATTTTCCCATTCTACAAATATACAAATCATGCTCTACCTATTTACTTTCTGGCTCACGCTTCTGTAATTAAAAGGTCTATCCTCGCCTACTCGGATTAATTGGGTACTAAAACTTCTCCAATTACCGACCTTTTAAAAACCCTAAGCTAAGGGTAACATAATATTGTGTTATGAAAACTCAGCCAAAGCGCAAGGTTTTTCCATGAGGTGAATCAATGATTAGATTCAGAAGAATAATGCAATCATTAAATGAAAAAGAAACGTATAAGACCTCATAGAAAAAACACTTGTTAGAATCGTTTCGCATGGATGGTCTCATAACATCTAATTATGTTAAATAGACCAAAAAGACCATGAAAGAAGGACTACTCTATTTAGCTGATATTATTTTAATAATTTAAAATAATATAACATGAAAGAAATAAAAAAAAGACTTTTTTTAAATGGATAAAAGAAACCCTCTCAACAA
>JAJCYO010000070.1 GCA_029262875.1 Flavobacteriales bacterium | reverse complement strand
TAAGATTTCTGTTACAGAAGGGTAGGCCAAGAATCCTCAGATACCGTATTATTTAAACATATTTTTTATAACTAATTACATTTTTGAAAGAACTTTCATTTTTTTCGTAACTTTGTATCATATTAACCAAAACCAATGACCACCGAAAAAGACCAAGAATTTATCACTTTCTTAAAACATTCAACAACTGTTGGTGTTACCGTATATTCAGGTAGAGATAAAGAAACAGGTTCTTTTGTTTCTGTTATTTTATCATTGGAAATCTCTGGTTATGGCGATACCCAACAAGAAGCAGATGAAATGCTTGAATCTTCACTACAAACTTATATAAGGTCTGTTAAGAAATTATCAGTTAAAAATAGGGAGATTGAATTAATGAAAACTGGATGGAGAAAAGCTCCTCATAAAAGGAAAGAGTTTAGACCATACAACGATTCAAAGAATAAGATAAAAGATTTTAATTTCGATGGAAAGGTTGCGAGCAGAAGCATAAAGGTTGCTGCTTAACAAGACTTTCTCTTATGAGTTTCAAGCCAGTTAAAACAAAATGTTGGGTAAAATTCCTATTGTTAAATGGGTTTGAACTCTCCCGAATAAGTTCCAGCCATCATCAATATAAAAAGACGGGTGTTTTTAGACCAATCCCAGTTTGGGGAGCAAAAAAACAAATACCAGCATTTCACATAAGAACAGGATTAAAAACTATGGGTGTTTCTCCAGAAACTTTTTTTGCTTGGCTTGAAGAAAATTGCTAATAACGTACAATCAATTCGAGTAGGCGAGAATAAGAGTTTTAATTACAGAAGCGTGAGCCAAGAAGTATCAGATACCGTATGATAAATACTTTTCTTATCTTTGATTAACTTATTATTAATTTAATTAAATTATTATGAAAAAAATATTATTATTTGCCATCATTTTAGGTGGTACTATCGCTTTTACTTCTTGTAGTAAAGATGAAGAATGCGTTGATGGAAGTGGAAATAAAGTAGACACAGTAGATGTTCCTGGAGTGGATTTTGCAACGGAATGTGCTGCTGCTGGTGGTACTCTTGAATAAAACATTTAGTTAATACCAAGAAAAGCCCGTTATCGAAAGATGCGGGCTTTTTGCATTACAATCCACCCAGGGATTGTAATCTTATATTTTTATGTAATGCTTTTCCGCGCGAAACCATTGAAAAATCGGGAAATTCCAGAAATAGAGTAGGAGTAACCATGTAATGATTGGAAAAATTTGGTATTTTTTTATCCGGAAAAAATATATTCTTTTACCAAAATAGACTTATTAACACTTTTGTTATTCATAATGATTCTAAATAAAACGATAGTCAAAATGACTATCTTTATACTAAAATGCATACTTTCGCGTTAAAATGGCCAAAGGGAACAACAGTAAGAATAATAAAATTGGATTCTGGGGAGCAATAAGAGACGTAAGTATAGCGTCTATGAATAAAGGTCAGTTCCCCCTTTTTATAGTCGCAGCATTAATTGCTCTTATGATGTTTAAGATGCCTGCTGAAGATGTATCAAAACTCATGTTTACTTTGGTGGGAATGTATAAGTCAACCCACGCTGTTGGATGGACACTTGGAATTATATCATCTTTGGGATGGTTTTTGGGGACAAAAAGATTAAGACGAATACATTCAGCTGAAGTAAGAAGAATAGCAGAAGAAAAGAAAATTCTTCAGAAACAATTGTTGGCAAAGACAAAGTTAGGAACAAGTAATAGTTAAATTATGGCAATAACAATCTACACACTATCAATCTTTTCGTTGGTTTATTTTATTTATGAAGGGATTATAGTACCATCTTTTAGATCAGAATTAAGATATAAATTCTTCAAAGTCAGAGATAGATTAAGAATGTTGAAGATAGAACAGGGTGACGAAATTGATGAAGAGGTTTTTAAATATATGGACCAATCTATTAATGCAGGAATTAAACTTATACCTGCGCTAAATCTATCTTCATATTTAAGATCAAGGGATGAATTAAAAGATGAAAAAATTCTCAAAAAGGTTCATGAAAGAATGGATCTGATAATTAACAATGATGATGCAGAATTGGGTAGGATTTATGAAAAAACTATAAAATATAGTACTATAGGTTTTGCACTCAACTTGGGCGGTATATTAATATTTCTTAGCCCATTAATAATATTAGTACTACTTCTTGTAATATTAATTAAACTACCATTAGGAGTTAAAAAACAAATCCAAGAGATTTCAATTATTCCAGATTATAGGTTTAATGTTATCTTTACTGAAACAGAAGTAGATTACGAATTATGTTAGAATAAGTAGATTTTCCGCACAGAATTCGGGAGTCGTCAGCTTAAACCTCTTAATTTATTAAGGGGTTTTTGTTTCTCTATTTTCCGGCAAAAACTTAATCGAAAACCATAGCAAAGACAAATATCACCCAAAGAGAGATGACAGATTAGATACTAATTAAAGTATTCACTATAGCTCTTAGGTTGCGTCACCCACCCTGATAAACAGGAGGCTCTGTAGGCACTATATTTGTACCACGGCTCTTTCACAGTTGCGTAAAAGGGGAGATGTAAAGCCCTCTTACTACCTAATTACTGTATTCAACATTCTAATCTTTGTCCTTTTGTTAAAGCAGTTGGAATGGTTTGAACTGCACGAATGCTAAGTTTATATATGACAGAGTTTAAAAAAAAGGGGGAAAGTCAACTCAGCGAAACCTGTCTCCGGGTGATCAAGCCCAGATAATCCACACCTTTAAATTAAGCAATTTATTTGGTTTTCCGCAAAATTTTTGGCGGAAAAAAAGAGTACAACAAGCTTACCGCTAAACCTGTCCTTAGGTAATCTATGCAAAGGTGATTATTTACCCCAAGTTAGTCATACTCATTTAGTTTATCTATGGGATAAGTATTTCTAATATTTTCAATAAAACATAAATAGTAATAAACCCACAAATAAATTTAAAACCATTTTTCATATTTTCTTTAATCAAACTCTTCATAATTCAGATTAATACCCCAAATAGGGAGGTTAGCCTAAACCACCACCAGCGTGCTGTTTAACATAATTATCTGTATGTTTCTCTAAACCCATAATCTTTCCCAATATTTACCAGCCAGTTTTCAAGTTCAGTTTTTACATGTTCTTCACATATGATGTAGAACAGAGAGTCTTTATTATAATATTCTAAATTACTTTCTTCAAGTTTATTATTAAAAAGAAACTGCTTAACAAAACCCTCAAGTCTGATTAAATTTTCTTCAGAATTCCCTTCATAGAAATATTTTTTACACATGATATAAAGTTAGGGATTTAAACCTTATTTTATACCTTGTTTATATTTTTTAGTTTGAAATTTCTTATCTCCAGTTTTCTTAAATCCTTCTAACCACTCATAAAGTTCTTCTTGTATTTCTTTTTCGGTCAAATTTGGTCTTCCAAAATCTATACCCTGTAATTCAGAAATGCAACATTCAATAACACCTTGATGACCCAAAGCGCGAATACACTTTATAAGAGCCATAGCTGTTTCACTTTCAAACTTCTTTTCCATAGTCTTTAAATTTCTATAAAAATAATTCAACCCAAAGCCTTACCAGCGCGCTGTTTAACATAATATTAATTATAAGACAAAACGATAGTTTTGTTTATATTTGCAAATAACGCGTAAAACCCTTAACATATGGAGAGTAACATATATATCAACTGTACAATAAACTATACTACTGTGAATCAAATACACGTAAAAAAGTCAGGGTTTTATTCTCTTCTATCTTGGTTATTGTCTCTATGGAAATCTATTATTGGTTTTTTCTTATAATGATATTATGTCTCCGCTACGCTCCGGGTTCGCTTTTTGGCAGCTCAGCTAAATAGCCACACAATCCATCCTGCCTGTCGGCAGTCACGCGCTTCTAAATTTTCGTTATTCAAGACAATCCTCCATAAATTTTAAAATACGCGATTCTCAGCAACTTTGTATTTTATAAGGTTTATCATTTTGTCCTTATAATTAGTCATTATGTAAAATTGCCGCACAAGGCTTATTCACTTTAAAAATTAATTCTTTTTCCAGCGCTCAAAAAATTTCATGATTGTAGTTTACTTGTATACGAAAAAATACGTTTGCCTTAATAAGGCTTTAACTTGTATTTTTCTATACTTGCGTAAACTGGTTTCTTTATTTGTTCTTTTTGCCTTGATGCAAAAGAACCAAAAAATCAAGAAAGAAATATGCTATCCAACGCGCTCTGTACAAATGTTAAAACAATACTAAAGTAATTGTTTGCTCCGCAAACAAAAGGACAAGCCCCTTTACTTTGTTTTTACGCATTTGTCCATTCACAGCCATCGCTGGCCCGCATTTCTTTCGGGCTTGCGCTCCTTTCTATTTAACATAATTAAAAAATTCAATCTATATAACTTTTAGAAATCTTGCTAAATAAGACTAATCATTGATAAACAATTTTCTCAACTATTGTTTTATTAGCTGTTTTCACCTTGAGAAAATAGATTCCTTTTGGAGAGTTCAATAAATCAACTTTGGTGGTATTCTGAGTTAATGTTTTCTGCAAAATAAGTTGTCCCGTAATACTGTAAATATTAATTGTTGCAGTATCAATATCGTTTATATCAATAATAAAACTACCGTTATTAGGGTTTGGGTAAATTGCTATTCCATCCTCTAAATTGTTTTCTTCTATACCTACTATACCACAGGTATCTGATTGATTACCACCTATCCATTTAGCAATGTATTTTTCAGGTTCTAAGTCCATGCTGTCTTGGCATGCTACTATTAATTCATTATTATAAAGTTCAATTTTTACGGCTGTTCCATTAAAACTGTTTCTAAAAGAACACCACTTGGAACCATCCCATTTAGCTAAATTTTGCATGGGTATACCATCACCTAAAGCCATCCACCCTTGTACAATCAACTCTCCATTATATATCTCCATATCAAATATCTGTCCACCACCAGTAAGGGCTAAACCATTATTACAGTCACTCCAGTTACTTCCATCCCATTTCATAATCCCATTTCCAGCATTACCAGCTGACTTATGAAAGAATCCTGCAACATAAAGTTCATTCTGATAAACAACCATTTTATTTACCCATGCATTTCCTAAAATTCCACCTCCTACACTCACCCATGCATTACCATCAAACTTAGCAATTTCTTCGACTCCATTTGGTAGATCAAAATTGCCACCAGCATATAGTTCACCATTATATTCTGCCATACAATTTATAAATTGACCTGGTTGAATAAATGAAGCTGTGTCAAAAGGTGTCCAGCTAATACCATCATAAAGTGCAAGGTTTTTAGCGTAAACACCATTTATAGTATCAAATGTTCCTACTGCCATTATTAGTTGATTATTATAATGATAAAACCATAACAACCCATTAACGTCTCCCATAGACTCCCAAGTTGTCCCATTATATCGGGCCATGAACTTTGTGTTTGGAACATTTGCAAAAGAAGTAAATTGACCAGCAATGTATACTTCCCCTTGAAAAGTAGTTATGGATGTAATGGGGTTGCAACTTGGACATTCTGTATTTCCACTATCTAAAGCATTCCATTGTATACCATCCCAATAAGTAACACCACCAACATCTACAGTATCATCCGCTAAAGTAAATACACCTATAGCATATAACCTATTAGTTAGAGTATCAGTATATAAATCTCTTGCTGTAATATTGACACCTTCACCTAAAGTTTCCCAATTTTGAGCACAAATTTTACCTTGCCCAGCTATTAGGAAAATTAATGATAGGTATACAAAATGTCTTAATCCTACATTCATTAATTTATTGCTTAACAAATTTACTGGAGTACCTATTACCATTAACATTTAGCTCTATAAAATATACTCCTTTAGAATAGTCATTAACGTTTATTTCTGTACTAAAGTTACGATTTTGTTTATTAATGGTGTTGGCATAGACCTTTTTACCTATCATATCATAAATTACTATATCTACATAATAATGTGCTACTTCAATTAAAAGTTGACTACTATTTCATTTTTTTAAGTGACACATTAGCTCTTCATAAGGTGTTTTTCCTTGATGAGCTCCATGCGGTCTGTTAAAGTTATAAAAATCTTCCCATTTGTTTAATTTTTCGTTC
>JAJCYO010000069.1 GCA_029262875.1 Flavobacteriales bacterium | reverse complement strand
ACATTGCTAAAAGTATATTCTCCACCCGCTGTAAAAGCCTTTATTGTTTTCCTTTCACTAACCCTGTGAATAGCTTCAATTTTCCATAACATTGCTCCAGTTGTAGCTTGAAATTCTAATCCAGTCTGGTTTATCAATTCGTAAGATGGTGAAAAAGTGAAGCCATCAGAAGTTGAGAATAATGGCAATCTACTGGTTCCATAAAAGTGAGAAAGACCTAAATCTACAGACCCAATGCTATGTGACCACCTAATGGCAACATCAGGATTATATTCATCCGCATCGCTTTCATATGTAGTGTTGGAGTTGTCAATTTCAAATGGAGGTCTTAATCTTCCATTTGGTCCAGGAAACTGAAGTTTTCTAAAATAAGACATTAGCATAAAGTCAATAGTTCCCCATTTCCGAGTATTGGACACATGAATCATGGGTTGACCAAGCTTGTTTTCAACATCACTCCCCTCCAAGACATCATCTTGGTTGATAACATTTACTAAATGATTAGATTCTGTAAAACCCCAATAAATTTGCTTAACACCTAAACTTACCTCCCATTTTTTAAACACTTTTTGGTAATAAAATTCTCTAATATCCCAATGAGATTGTTGGTTGTCATACTGATTTAACCTTGCAAACCCTTTAAATTGAATCAGTTGGTCTCCTTTGTCCCATTCGAAATAAACTTCGGGATTAAAAATAGCAGAAAAGTATTCATTTTTCTGTCCAGGATAAAGAGCATCCTCAGGAAAGAAACGATAATCGCCTCTTACATTACCACTAATTTCTGAGGTAAGCTTTTTTGGAATAATGGTGTCTGGAACTGTTGTGGTTAATTCATTGTTACTATCTCCAGATCCAATTATTTCTTCCTCAAAAATCTCTTCTTCGAGTATTTCTTCCTCAAGAATCTCTTCAGTTTCTTGAGCATTTGCGATGGTATTTATAGTGAATACCATCGCAAAACCAAGAAAAAGCTTTTTTAACATCATTTATTTCGCCCTTTTTAAGCTGTTTTGAGAAAAGCTTTCCTCTGTAATTGTTGGATCATTAAATTTGAAGTCTGTAAAACTCAAAGAGGTTTCTTTACCATTTTGATGATTTACCATTACCATCTTATTCGCTCTCCAATATTTTCCTAAATATTGTTTATATTTTGAATAAGTTAATGTTTTTAGTTTACTGCCCTTTCTATCGTAAAAGATGATAATTTCTGGTCGATAATTTGCCTTGTTGAGGTAAACCGTAATTGTTTTGTATCCTGAGGATTTTGCTACAGGTACTCGTTGTAGTTTATAACAAGCAATGCCATTTACTTTTACCAATTTAATGAACTTGTGGGTATACTTTTCAACTTCTTGTGATGATAAATCTTCAAAAGCAAATTCACTTCCCATAAATGGTCCAGATTTATTACTTGATGAAATTCGTTTAACCCGTTTCAGAGAAGGTAAATACAACCATTGGTCATCATCTCCAACTTTGTGCGTGTAGGTCATGCTAGCAGTTCCTTTCACATCTTTTGGGGTGTCAAAAACAGTTAATGACTTATCACCATCACCCTCTACTTCTAAGTTAATTCCATGTGTTTTTCTTGTAGTGGTCTGACCATTTTTGTTTTTCAAAGTCATGATTAAAGCATTTGAATAGTTTCCCCAACCATTATCCGATACTTCCGCTTTTTTAGATATACTTAACCCTTTTTGTTCTGGGGTTTGATCCTGAGGGCTTGTAAAAGCAACTAATACAGAAGCTATTAGTATTGTTATCATATTGTATTGTTTTTATTTATTAAACGTTATTGATTGTTTTTACTTGTCATTTTATCTATAGTCAATAATAGTGCTGGTAGCATTAATAAATCTAAAATTAAGGCAACAGCAATCGTAATGGCTGTTAATTTACCCATGTCAGAATTAAAACCAAAAGAAGATTGTATTAATATAGAGAACCCTGCAATAAGGACCACTGTCGTAACTATTATTGCCCTTCCTACCGTGTTAAAAGCATACCGCACTGCATCTTCTGGCGATTTATTCATTTCTCGCCTCGCTCTGATGTATTTACTTAATAAATGGATAGTGTCGTCCACAACAATACCTAATGTCATACCTAAAACTACAGCAAGAGCCATGTTAATTTCACCACTTAGCAAGTACCATATTCCAAAAGCTACGGCTATTGGAGTTACATTAGGAAGTAAGCTAATTATTCCATATTTAAAACTTCTTAGTGCAAATATTAAGATGAATGAAATCAGAATTAATGCTCCAAACCCACTTTGTAACATGCTATCCATGTTCGTTTTTGTAATGTGAGAAAACATTAAAGTAGTGCTTATTCCATAACTGAACATAGATTCAGGGGCATTATCCCTTAACCATTGTTCAGCACGAGCAGTTAATGCCATCATTTCATTACTTGATACATTCTCGGTTGTAACCGTAAAACGAGTTTCAGATTTATCCACATTAATTTGATTATTCAAATCAAGTCCATAAGGTAGCGACATTTCATATAAGAGCAGAAATTGAGCCGCTTGTTGTTTATTCGAAGGCACTTTGTAATAGTTGATGTCATCCCCATGCATAGAGGCATTAACTCTTCTCATTACTTCAGAAAAGGAATTGACATGTATTACTTCTGGTTGTTCCTTAAACCACATTTCAAATTCATTCAATTTTTTTAGGTAAGCAGGGTCGCTTATTTGGTCTTCGCCACCTGCTCCCAATGAGTATTCTATATTGTATATTCCAGTTAGATTATCACTTATAAAGTCAGTATCCGTTCTAAAAGGAACACTCTCATCAAAAAACTTAACAAACTGATTGTTTAACTCATTTTTAGTTGACAAAAAGCTAATTCCTGCTACTACAAGAATAGAAACAACTAATATTTTCTTGTGATTATGGATAACAATGTTTGCTAACTTGTCAAGTAATGGTGTCTTTCCTTCTTTAGTCTTTCTAACTTTCACCTTAAATGGCAATATAGCAACCAAAGCTGGTAGTAGAAAAACGGAAAAGAAGAAAGCAGCAGCCACCCCAATTGCTGTAATGTTACCTAAATCATGAAAAGGAGTTCCTTCTGCAAAATTTAGCGTTAAAAAACCAATAATTGTTGTAATACTTGTAATGAATACAGGCATAAAATTAATTCGGATACTCTCTACAATAGCTTCTTTTTTTGGAGTTCCACTTCTCATTAATTGAAGCATCGTTACTAATAAGTGAATACTGTCAGCAATGGCTAATGTCATTATCATGGTCGGTGCAGATGTGGAGGGTCCCGTAAGTTCAACACCCATCCATCCAGCGATACCCATAGCTGTTCCTATAGAAAAGAAAAGAACAATTAAGGAAGCAAGCATACTACTAATACTTCGTGTTGTCAGAAAAACCATCAATAAAATAATAAGAAACATTAGAGGAACTAAGGTTCCCATATCCTTCATAGAGCTTGACGCAAAAGCACCATTCATCATCACAATTCCTGAAGCATAAGTATCATAACCTGGATGTTTTTCCTTCCATTCACTAAGCATATTTTCGACATAGGCAACTATTTCCAGTGGAGCATTCATGCTGTCTACTGGAATATTTACAGTGACGTTTACCGCTGTAACACTTCCTTCTTCATTGATTAACCTATTTTTTAAGAGAGGCTCTCTTAAGGCTATCGTCTCAATGTATTTAATTGCTGAATCAGACTTGTTTGCAATATCCGAAGCTAAGGGGTTCTACGTACATGTCATCACCTACAGCTCTTGTGTGTTGGTAGTTTGAAAGCGCATCTACTCGAGTGGAGTAGGGAACTTGCCAGGATAATTGTTCCAATTCCTCAATAGCACCGAGTGTTTCCTTTGTAAAAACCTTTCCACTTTTTGGGGCAATGACAATAAATGCATTATCATCTTTGGTATATTTTTCTTGTAAACCATCAAAAGCCAACACTTGTGGATTATCATCGTCAAAATAGATGTGGTAATCATTATTAAATTTTAAATTTCCGGCACCCATAATTGCCATCACGGTAAGCACAAGAGCTCCAAGCAAAATTAGCCAGCGCCTTTTTACCACAGTAGTGGCAAATTTTGAGATTCTCGTTTTATCTTTTGAACTATTTTCCATTTCGTTATTTTTTAGTATTGAATATTTCTGTACTCGAAATATTATTGCAAATTTTTTTAAGCTTTCTATGTTAGTATTTAAATCACTTTACTTTTAAAGTACAATATTACGACATTCGAAATATATAACAATAGAAATAAATGATTTATTTTAAAAAAAAAGTTATTTACTCAATGATTTTGGTATTCTTTCAAGGTATTTTATCAACTCTTCCTGATCTTTATGGTTGTAATCAGACAGCACTTTTAGGGCAAACTCCTCTTTTTGTGATAAGAATGTGTTGTACATATCTGTTCCATTTTTTGCCAAAGCGACCTTTACTACCCTTCTATCTTCATCAGAATGATATCTACTAAGGTATTTTCCGTCAACTAATTTGTCAACAATACTTGTAAGAGTACTAAGGGGAGTTGAAAGCGCTTCAGAAATATCACTCATTTTTACATTTTGGTGTTTACCAACAAAATTTACAATCAAAAATTCTTTCTCATTTAATTTTCCACTGCTATGAACACAGCACTCCTGCATGCCTTCCTTCATTTTACTCATTAGGGCAAACATGGCATTTGTGAGTCGATTAATATTTTCCTTTTTAACTTTCATTCTTTGTGTAATCCGAATATTTCGAGTTTCGAAGAATACAAAGATATGAAAAATCTTATAAAGTCATAACCAAATTAAAAATTAGCGCCCCAAGAATAAATTTATTCTTGGGGCGCTAATTTTTAATTCATTGAATGAAAAGCAACTCTATTGCCTTCAGTATCTTTGATAATGGCCATAAAACCATTTTCTCCAATTGGGCTTTTAGGCATTATCACTTCTCCACCAGCATTTTCTACTTTTGATAGAGGCTTGCCAAGGTCATCTCCACCATTAAGGTAAATAAGTGATCCTTCAGCTGTTGGTTTGTTCCCATTTCCATGTGTTACACACCCTCCAACGCCTTGATCCGTTGTAGGGAAAAAAGCCATTTTCATTTCTGGGTTGTCCATAGGCTGTAAATCAGAACCTAACACTTCGCTGTAAAACTTTACTGCGCGTTCGAAATTGTTTGAAGGAAGTTCGAACCAATTAATTGCATTTGACATAATATTAAATTTTTAATTCGCTATAATAATAGCAGTGGTTTAAATAATTTTTTAATTGATACAAATGTATAGGCATAAATATTCAGTTATAGGGTGAAATTTATAAAAACGTAAAATTCTAAAAATGTATTTTATATCTATAAATATTGTTAATATTGATATTAATTATATTAATCGTAGTATCCTAATGGTAAAAAAAGAAGAATTACATACCTTAATACATGCTTTATCGAAAAGTGAAAAACGCTATTTTCAATTGTTTTGTAGTAGAGAATCACGAGGAAGTAATTATTTAAAACTTTTTGAAGCAATTGAAAGTCAAGAAAAATATGATCAAGAGGCCATTAAAGAGCAATTTAAAAATGAAAAGTTTATTCTTCAACTTCATGTTACAAAAAATTATTTACGGAAATTGATTTTAAAAAGTTTAAGAAATTTTCATGCAAACACTTCTAAAAACATAGAACTAAAAGATATTCTACACAATATTGAGGTTTTATTTAATAAGGAGCTCTATATACATTGTGAAACGGAATTAAAACGAGCTAATAACATAGCAGAGAAATATGAATTATTCAGTGGAATAGTTGAAGTAGAGACATGGAAACGAAAATTAAGGCAGGTGATGCATCCTTATGATTATACTTCTTTTAAAGAGACATTGACAAGTCAAGAAAACGCTATAGAGGTATTAAAAAATAATAATGAATACTGGAAATTAGCCGTAAATACATCCATTTCATTATTTAAAGAAGATGAAAAACGAATTAAAAAACATGCTTTACTAAGTAGTCCTGATGACGCATTATCATTAGAAGCAAAAGTGCTTTTTTACAGCACTTCTTCATTATACCATATAAATAATAAGAATGCTTTAAAAGCAGGAATTGCGTTATATGATTTAATTGAGTTATTAGAAAAACATCCTAATCGAATAAACCATGAACCAGGGTTATATGCTTCAAGTATAAATAATTTAGTTAGTTATTTAATTTTTATTAAGAAATATAAAGAGGCATTAGAATTAATTCAAAAAGCTAAAAGAAAATACGATAACTGGAAGATCAGTACTGAAAATAGAGTTCTATTTAAGCAAATATTACGAACCTATAATATTGAATTGGAAATTTATAG
>JAJCYO010000068.1 GCA_029262875.1 Flavobacteriales bacterium | reverse complement strand
GTCTACGGCATTAGGCCCGTGGGCTTGGCCATTGTAACTTGGATAATTCATAGCAAAAGCTGCATTCAAAGCATCTATTTGAGATTCTATTTGTGCATAAGGGATAACCGATACTGGATCTGCTGGGTTTCTAATTATATGTACAACTACTGGTATTACGCGATTAGCAGTAGTAGAAATTGGTAAGATGCTGTTTTGAGGGGAATTTAAGTTGTTCGAAATATAACTCTGCAAAGCATCATTTAATCCATCTATATAATTATTGAAGGATTTACTATTTTCTTTTTGGATGGAGAGTACTTGATTATGTCCACAACTTACCTCATTAACTATCGATTGAGCTGTTAGTTTAATACCCGAAAACAAGGATAAAATTATAAATGATAAAACCGAAATATATTTCATATTGATATTATTAGAACAATTGTAAATCACAAGTTTATATTTTAAGTTTTTATTAATTATCTCTCACGAGTATTCTCTTTAATATTTGTTGCAAAAATCAAATAGACTTATTCCTTAATAAATTTTTGAATTAAAGAGTTTTCTTTACCTATCAATTTAATAACATATATTCCTTTACTTAGTTCTGAAACATCAAAATAATCGATTTTTTCACTCAACGATAAAATAATCTTTCCTTCAATACTTGTAATTATTAAAGATTTATATTTAAAATTAGTGTTGATATAGACCAAATTATTAGTTGGATTTGGATAAACTACAAAGTTATTTTCCGAAGAATCATCGATACCATGAACTGTAGTTGTAATTGGATTAGGAACATAAACTAGGGGGGCATCTGGTGCTGCACCATTGAATCCATTAAAATTGAACACCTTTGTCGTTGAATTTAATATTGGATCATAAGCAATTATACTTCCATCGAATCCAGAATTTGAAAAACATACTGAATAATAATTTCCGTTGGTTTCAATAAATTCATTTGGGGCACTTCCTAAACCATTCCAGTTTAAAAATTGGATATGTGTAAAATTGAGTAAAGTTGGGTCAAATTTAAAAATTGAACTTTGCAGTTGAGTAGTACCATAAAATATTCCATCACTACCGAGGGTTAATTTGGATACAGGCTCAACACCATAATTCCCACTATTAAAATGAAAATGAGTTGTTAGAGTACCTGTCGCTAAATCAATCGAAAAAATAGTTCCATCACTAATAGAATCAGAGGGGTGCCATAAAGTTGTTCCAAAATAAACTGTTCCAGAATAATGAGCTAAAGGAGAAGCCCCCCCCACACCTCCTGCTATTCCAGTAAAGTCATGTACTACGGAATATGTATTAGTCGATAAATTATACTTGTAAATTACTCCGAAATTGTTAGCTCCACCAGCAATTGTAGAACCATACAAAAATCCATTCAAATCCTCAATAAGTCCTGCATAAGGATTAAGACCCATAATCCCGTTAAAAGCATGTAATAATGAAAAAGTGTTGGTTGTTAAATTGTATTCAAAAATGGTTCCAGAACTACTGGGTCCTCCACCAATTCTTCTAGTACCATAAATGTTTCCATTTGAATGTATCAATAATTCAGCCTTACCCCAAGATCCAACATCTGGATAAAAATCAAAAAGTTTATACATTTCACCTAAAGTAGGGTCATATTCAAAAAGAACTCCTCGATCATATAACCCTCCTGACTCAGTAATTCCGTAAAGTTTTCCATTGAAATATGAAAGACCGGTATGTGAAAATTTCCCATTAGGAGCGCCCCTAAAATTCTGAATCTTTCTTCTCTCTCCAGTCCCTTCATAATAACGATATATACTCCCCTCATTTTCTGTTCCTCCTGAATACGTCAACCCATATAGTGAATCATTATATAAACATAAAGCACCTGAAGGAGAATAACCACCATAGTATGAAGAAAATGGGGTAGTACCAAAATCAAATAGTTTATTAATCGAATTATTAGAAGGAATATATTCAATAACAGATCCAACAGAAGAAAATCCACCTCGACAAGTAGTTACAAAGGTTCCATTATTACCAACTATAAACCCTCCAAAAGGTTTTACTCCATTTACAGCTTCATTCAAATCTATTTTTTTTGTAAATATCTCTGTATTTATATTATACTCGTATATTATACCATCATTGTTAGCCCCTCCCTCAGAAGTCAACCCATAAAGTTTCCCAGTCAATCCATCTTCTATCAATCCATCTAATGGATGTTGACCATCCTGAAAATTATGGACAATAGAAAAAGTATCATTTACCATATCATATTCATAAATACTTCCTTCATTATTTGCTCCAAAGTATCGACATGCTCCATAGATTTTATTATTGGATGCTTTTATTATTTTCCCCATTGGATTCACACCTTCGGTAAGTGCAAAATCATGAATAACTGTGAGTGTAGAATCTTGTAAATCAAATGTATACAGCACTCCAGCGTTGTTTGGTCCTCCATCTGCCGCTCCTATTAAAGTATCTTGAGACCATTCTACTAAACTTGTCCATGGTTGAGTCCCATTGGGATTTTGAAAATGATATATAATGTTAAGGCTTTTTGTTACGGGATTAAGTTCAAACAATGTACCTTGTCCATATGCTCCTCCTAACTTAGTATGTCCATATAATAATCCATTAGATGCAAGAATCAAACCAGAGTGGGGATAAGCACCATCTTGTTCTCCTGGAAGAAAAGGAAGTTTAAAAGAATGAATAACTATATATTCATCAGTAACAGGATCCAGTTCAAAAATAAGGCCATTATCATATTCTCCACCATTCATTACGGATCCATAGAGCTTTGCATTTCCACCATCTGTTATATAATTGTACTCAGGTTGATGCCCCAGAGTTTTTGGAAAATGATATTCGACTTGATGATTTTGCATGGTAGTATCAATAGAATAAATTGTTCCGAAATTGTTTGAACCACCACCAGAAGTAGTACTCCAAAGTTTCTGTCCAAAAACCCCAAGGCATCCATTCATTAAAAGCGCAATTAAAAAAATATTTTTCAATCGAATAAGGAGCATTCTATACAGCATTTTTTTAATTGTGTCCATTTGTTTTTCTTTAATTAATCTCTCTTCACCATTAGTTTAAGACTTAAAAAGTGATAACATCATTCTTTGATAATTTTATGCTTATAAAGTTTTGTTTTAGTAGTAATTGCTAATATATAAATTCCATTATTAAGACTTTCAGTGTTCAAATCAATAATAAATTCATTTTCAACATTTACCATTTTTACAAGTTCCCCTAAAGCATTAAACAGTTTAATTTCTTGTATTTTTTCATCACTTTTAATTCGTAGATAATCATTGATAGGGTTTGGGTATATCCTCATTTGATGTAATTTGTCAAAATTGGAATTATTAATTCCAACTGGTAGAGTACCATTTAAACACAATATAAAGGACCAACTCAATAAGGGAGGAGGATACAATAATTGGACTCCTGTATTGGGATCAAAATCAGTAGTATCTACTATTCCCCCTGTAAGGTATATTTTCCCATTAGCACCAATATCAATCGCTTCGATTGAAGCAGCTCCCCCCTTGTCCTCAAGGATTCCTGCCCACTCAAAATTTCCAGAAGCATTAAGTTTCTGAATGTAATGATCTGAACTAGTAGCTTCTGAAGTTAGATTTGAAATAGAAAGTGATGGATCAAAATCTACTGTTCCATAGAATAAACCTGTAGAAAATACATTCCCTAAGCTATCTATACTAACATTTTGCCCTCTTTGAGGTAAGTTAGTTGAATCGGACAAGGTACTAACCCATTGCAATGTTCCAGAACTATCATATTTCACGGTGAAGGCATCTGGGTTAGTAATAGTGCTTGTATTTATATTAAAAGTACCAGAACTAAAATCCATATCAGTTAAACCTGAAAAATCACCTGTTAAAGCAATATTGTTTTGGTTATCAATATCCATATCAAGAAATGCAAGAATATCCTGGCTAAACATAGATCCAGCCCATATTAAATCCCCGTTAGCGGAATATTTTTGAACACAAACATTTTTAACATTCGATATAGGTGTATATAACATTGAGACATTTGGACCAGGATCAGCATCTATGGTATCCGTAAAATGACCTGCTACATATACATTATTATCAGAATCTACAACTACATCTTCAAAATAATCTTGGGACCAATTACCTTGTACATGTTTCCATAAAAAATTCCCATTTAGGTCTAATTTCAATATGTATTCATCCTCCAAATAACTAGGATTCAATAAATGATAGTCTGTTGCTGGACCAGGATCAAAATCGCATGAATCACCAACAGCACCAACAATATAAACTGCCCCAAAATCATCTGTAGCTACTTCTATTGCAAAATCACCTGAATTTCCTCCGAAAGAATGTCCCCAAAGGTAGTCTCCATTAACATCTAATTTTACGACAAAAAAATCAGAATTGGAAGCGTTAAAAGCTGTTACAATATCTGAACCAGGCCCTGGATCTAAATCCATAGTAACATCATAAAATCCAACAACATAAACTTCTTCATTATTGGTAACAGCTATACCATAGCTGTGATCGTAACCAGATGTAGGGTATTCAAAATCTACCGCCCAAATATAATTTCCATTGGGGTCATATTTGGCAACAAAAGATGTACCATCAAAAGATGTCATGTTTGCAACTCCAGCTCCTGGATTAAAGTCTACTGTCCCACCATATCCTCCAGTTACGTATAAATTTCCTGAAGCATCGGTGTCAATATCTTCTATTAAAGATGCATCCCCTTCAGTACTATTAACCCAATTAAACGTTGGTTGTTGCGCATTCAAAAGCAAATTAAATAATAAAGTAATTATACTCAATAAAATCTTCATAGATGATGTTATTTTTAATAATAAAACTACACTAAACTTACAAAAATTGAAACAAGAAACTATCAATTGGTAGTAATAAATTATCCGTTGGATTCATGTAGATTGTTGAACAAATTTTTGTTTTCTGTTCTTAGCAACCCCTAAAACATCCCCATTCTTCATCAGAACAGATCCCCTATCTCCTTTTAGGTATTCTTTCACATAACTCAAGTTAATTAGGTTGCTTTGATGAGTTCTGAAAAAACCGTGTTCCATGAATAATCCTTCATATTCCTCTAAAGTTTTACTCGTTGTAATTTTTTTATTACTCAATATAAATGGTTAATGATTTTTTTAGAGATTGTCTTCTTTTTCCTTTAGATTGGGGTGTCCTTTGTTATCAATTAACGTAATTATAGCATATAAAAGTACGATAGTCTTGAGTTGGAAGTTGCATTAAAATAATCAAAAGGTATAGACTTTTTATCGGTTAGTATATTATTAGGTTTTATGATAATGAAAACCGGACAACTTGAGGAATGCTTTTATATTATCGATTAATATTTTCTTCATTAAAACAGTCTTATTTTGTGTCTCTCAGTTAATTTAGTAACTTCAATGTAATACTTTCTTGATTTTCAGAATTTTAAAGAATGAAACGGTAAAGAAATAGTTGCCCGTTTTTAATAACCCTAAAATCTTTGAATGAGAAGAAGCAATATTTGGTAATGAAGATACTATTTGTTATATTTCATAGTTCCATGATAAAGAAAATCGATTAACAGGAAAAATGGAAATGTGTTTTAACAAATTTAAAATGGTTAATTCCAAACTATTCTCTACAAACATGGAATGTGTAGAGGTAGCACATTATGGATATAATAAATTATGTTTAACCATTTGTAAATTGAATTATTGGTAATGAATAAGATACTAATTACATTATTGCTTCTTATAAGTAGCCTATCATATTCTCAAACATTTGATTTAAACTCGAAGAATTTTAAAGTAGGAGATATTTATATTTCAAACCCTAAAATATTTTTTGAATTAGCAAAAAAGATTATTAGAGAAGAAAGTTATTCACACATGGACAGTATTGTTAAATTTCTATTATTAAACAAAAACCTTGTTGTAGAGGTTGGAGTTCATACAGATAGCAGGGGTAGTAAATCTTGTTCAGTAGTATTAGAAAAAATAAGATCACAAAGCATTGTTGAATATTTTATTAATAAGGGGGTTAACCCTAAAAGACTAATTGCAAAAGGATATTCAGACACACAACTGAAAATTACAGATAAAGAAATTTCAAAATTAGATACAAAAATTGAAAAAGAGAAAGCTCATTCAACTAATAGACGAACTGAGTTTAAAATAATTAGAATAAATAAATAAAACACATGAGAAATTTTCTAACTATATTATTTGTTGTTATTTGTAGTTTTTGCTTTTCACAAAAGTTAAAATTTTCTTTGCAGGACAGCTTATTAAGTGAAAATTCTGAATATACAGTCCCCATATACTTTAATAATTTTGAGCCCCATATGGAACATTTATTGGAAAGTCATAAACCTTTACTGGATTCCATAGTTCGATTTTTGAGTTCACACCTTGATTATGAATTCGAGGTTGGTGGACACACCACATTTCGTGGAGTTGATGAATTCAATTTAAAAATGAGTGAAGCTCAAGCAAAATCATTTATAAATACTTTAATTATTAATGGAGCAAAAAAAAATCAATTACAATTCAAGGGATATGGTGAAACCAAGTTAGTTAACACCTATGAAGAAATAGATAAATTAAAAACTGAAAAAGAAAAGAAAAAAGCTCACGCTGAAAATGGCAGAATAACAATTAAAGTTTTAAAAAAGAAGATATAACGCGCCACAATAATGGATAAAATGACATTACTATACTTGGATGATAAATATTCATGAGGGCAAGTGTGATTAAACACATCCTTTTAGACTGATCCTCACGACCATTTAGCTGAGTTGCTAACGCTAATTTAAGATGGCAAAATAATATGGAGTAATAAATAAAAACCGCTAAATTTTTGGTTTAGTTTTTAAAAATGAAAAGATAAAACACAAGCTTTAGTTTAGTAGTAATGAGACTAATTTTCATCATATTATGTTTTCTATTCCTTTCTTGTGAAGGACTTGACAAGAACTCAGGCTCTAATTTATCTCCGACTTCAATTGATGAAATGGACTACTTAGTAAAGAGAATACATATATCGTATAATTTTAACGACCAAGATGAGGATACCATGTATTCAAATATATATCCTGATTCTCTCCAATTTCTAATTCCAGAGATGCCAGAGTGTGATTCCTCTAAATATATTATGATAAAAAGATCCAGTATTTTTGGTAATTCAAGCCTTTTAAAAGAGATTATTATAAGACCTAAAAATCCTGGACTATTATGGAAAGAAATCACATACAAGTACGACACTTCGGATGCTCTTATTGAAGAAAAGATTCTAAAAGTTTATCGTGGATTAGCTATGAATGATTTCTCTACCTTAAAAAAAGTGATTTATTCATATGATAAACAAAGAAGACTTGTGAATAAACAGCTTTTAAATTTTGCCGACTCTACGAATCCTGTTCTATTAGAAGAGGACATCTTCTACTATGAGAATACTACTAACAAATACAAAGCACATTGAAATGTTTAAAACTATTACAAATTAGATAAATGACGAAATGTATTCTATCTTGTTTATTGCTTTTTATAGCTATTCATTTAACAGCTCAAAAAAGGATAATTGTAATACAAATCGATACTGTTAAAAGTTTTAACCAAGATGTTACAAAACTTAAAACTCAAGTAACAAATCAAGGTTTTTTAAATTTAAGCGAAGAGTTCGATAGTAGTCAAACTTTTAACTTGAATAAATTTCCTAATTACCTTAATACTATAACTATTAAATCTGATAGTTCTAATCTTCAACTTTCAATTGGAAATGGCAATTATATTGAAATTATTAACCTTTATAGCAGCAAAGAAGATACTTTACGAATCAATAAGTTTGAGCAATATCCTATTCATACTGTGGATACAACAGTTACTATTATTGAATATTACAAAATGAAAAAAGGAAAACTAAATAAAACTCCTTTCAAAACTAAAAAACAGAATCAATTTGACAACTCTAAAGAAGTTAACCCTCCCAATCAAATTACCCTTGATATTAATGGAAAGAATTACTTAGTTAATCTTTTTAAAAGTGATTCTCTTGGTACTACTAAAGTTACCCACGGACACGGGTATAAACCAAGAAAATATTTAGACAAAAAGGATGAATACAAAAGAAAACTGACATACATTTACATAAATAGTGAAGTTAATAAGTCAATATGGAAAGGAATAATTGAATTATAAAAACAAATAACAACAAGCTGGAATTCCTACAAAAAGTGGGGCAAAAAAGTTAAGACCTATGCTACATTTTTCATTTTGTTAAATTCTGTTTCAACTTCTACTGGAGTTTTATAACCCAAAGAAGAGTGTAAACGTTTTCTATTATACCATATTTCAATATATTCAAAGACTGCTAATTTAGCTTGCTCTATAGTTTTATATTCTTGATGATAAATTAATTCTGATTTTAGTGTTTTAAAGAAACTCTCAGCTACTGCGTTATCTCAACAATTACCTTTTCTGCTCATGCTTTGAGTTATTAGACTATTGGTGTTAATTTGGTTTCTAAATTCCTTGCTTGCATATTGGATACCTCTATCTAAATGGAAAATAAGGTTATTGTCTATTTTTCTTTTTGATGTTGCAATTTTCCAATGCAATACATTATAAGGCGAATGTCTGGTTTTGCTCACATTATTTGATTTTTGTAACTTTAGCTTGTGAAAAAAAATACTATATTGTTAATTCTTGTTATTGGTTTACCAATAACCCATTTTGGACAAGTTGTTAAAGAACAAATTTTTGCTGGAAATAATATAAGCATAACAATTGCGCCTCTTTCATTATTGGATATATACAGTGGATCATCATATAGATTTGGCACCGAAGCTAAAATTATTAAGAATTTTTCATTATTTATTGAAGGTGGGGGTTATTTTAAAAATTTTAATGGAATGGAAAATGTTAAAGGTTTTATTGGTAAAATTGAGATTAAGAAATACCTAAACAGTAGACTGAAAAATGTTGGAAACTATATCTCTATTGAATTTTCTCACAAGCAACAATCATATTTATTATCCGATTCTATCACTTATTTCCTCACATACGAAAAAAATTACGACTTAACTAAAACTGTTAACAGTTTCAGTATTAAATATGGATTAATGGGAATAGAAAAGTCTAATTTTTTAGTAGACATTTTTTTGGGAATAGGTGTTCGGTTTAAAAATACTAATTGTTCATTGACTGAATATGAAATGAAAAATAGAATAGAGTATAACGATTCACAATCACAATCATTAATGAACAGCTGCGGAGAGTTTATTTACCCAAATTTTATATTAGGAATAAAATTAGGATACCGCATAATATGAATGGTTCTGTCCCATTAATTTATTCCAATTCATAAAGAAACTTACTTTTGAGGACAAAATCAAAAGTTATGTTTAAACATCTCAGATATCCAAAGTCAACCATATTACATACTGTTTATTTAAAGTTAAGGTTCGATCTAAGTGATGGGGAATGTTGAAGAGTTACTTTCAATTAGAGGTGTGAAGGTAGATCATTCAACACTGGAAAAAAATGGAAATTATAATGACTAACCAGATTCAAATAAGAAAAAAATGAATCAAAGATGGATTAATAATAGTGCAGCTAACTATCTTTGTACTCGGGGGGGAGGGCTTACTTTGTGAATATCCAAACTGAAAATGGAAATATTGTAAGGAAGGTATTTCTTTTAGATCAGAAAAGATATTCTTTTAATAGTTTATTTTAGTGATTCTATTCAAGGTGTGTCTCCATTAGCCTGTTAACTTATCCTTTTTATTAACAAATTTCACTTTAAGAAATAGCACACGCAAAATACACGCAAGTAGGGTTTTTCGATGAATTTAATCAAAAAGCAAAAAGCCCAATAACTATTGTAGTTGTTGGGCTTTTTTAAGCTCCCTCATTACAATTCCAGATGTTATTTTAAAATTCGTTAAATGAAGCATAGGTTCTGTCTAATTCTTTTCTTCATAACTAATGTGTTGTTTCGTTTTCCGAATCTTTCTATTAGGAACATCAACTTCTATTATTTCCGATTCTATGTCATAGTATATCCATTGAAAAGTGAATTTTTTACCATAATCAATTTGGTTAGCAGGATGTTCTTCAACATTTACCGAAAAATCCCAATAGTCTGAAGAATCTTTGGTTAGTGATTGGTCATCACCAAAACTCATATTTGCCAATGTCATTTGCATGGCACGTTCTCCATTCATTAATATGTAAAGATTACTATGCCATCTGGCAGTTGTTATGGTTGGTATAATATTGTGCCCTCTATTGATGATTTGCAGCGTAAAAACTACTTCCTCTTCAATTTTTGAAAACATGGCTAAATGATTTATTTCAATAGAATCGGGATTAATGGAATAATTAATTCTATTAAACTCATCTGTTATCTCGACAGTATCCTCTCTGCTTATAACAATAGCCTCCTCTGATTGTTTAGCTTGATTGCAACCGGCAATAATGATTAAGGAAAAAATAAGCAGTATAAGTTGTTTTATCATTTGTTTTAATTCTAATAAATTGGAGTTACTATATTTACCATAACACAAAATTTAAGGGTGAAATCGACCATATACATTTTCAAATCTAACGAGCAAAGAATAAGTTTCATAGTCTTTTCTTGTTATAAATTTAGCATAAAGTTTAGATGATAACTCAAGGATATTTGCAGCTCCCAATCCATGAACAAAACGTTCTCTTTTCATAAGCATTCCCTTTTCGTTATAATAACTCCAAACAGCGTCTCTAAGATTTTTAAGTTGCTCACCAACTAATGAGGAGTCACACAGATGATGACCAACGATAAATGGTTGGCCATTGGGATGATTATACCTGTAAACACCATTAAGATAGTTTCTATTATTGATACGAATCATTTGTATAAATTCACGAATGTTCCCATTTGGGTAATAGTAAATTTTGTTTAGTGTATCTCCTTTTCTTTGGACTTCAATTATTTTAATGTCATTTTGATCTAAGGTAAGCGTTCTGGAATCGAATTCAGAATCATTCAGTACAGTGAATTCATTACCTAAAGATGTGTTCTTAATGGTTAATTCAGTATCATCTTGCCGAAATTCATAAGCTATCAATTTGCCAGAATATGACCACATCACTGATTTTAAAACTGAGCTGTCAGCGTGATTGGAAGGATGATAGAAATACTCGTAGCCTATTAACCTACCTTCATTGCTGTATAGGAAATCAGCAAATGGAGTAACATTTCTGTTGGTAGAATTCGAATAATATCTGATATGAATCGTACTGTCCGATTCAATAATAGTGTCATGGTAATCCGACATATACAATAAGGGTTGAAAAATGGTATAAAATTGTGGCTCTGATTGCGCCATTGTTGTTAGCCCTAAAACAAAAACCAAGCAAAAAATATTTAGTGTTTTTATTAGCATAGTAATAGTACTCTATAAGTAAATAAGTACACCGTTGCACTTATTCGCAGTATATATATAATTTCTAAACTAAAATACCAATAACCCAAGCTATTACAAAGTAAAGTTATGGCTTGGTAGTACTTTCTGTAGAACTGGTAGAATTGTTGTAATTCCTGTTATTGTTTTTACAACGGTTAATGTAAAATGTGTTTTAGGTATTATTTTATATGCCTTTTCAATTAAAAATCACTCTTCTACAATCATTCTCAAATCTCCATATAATTTCATTGCATTTCTAAAATCAATCGATACTGAATCCAATGAATTTTTCTTATTTTCATTTCTATAGAGATGAACAAGCACATTGCGATCAGAATTAGCATGATCTATAATAAGTATTTATAATGTTTTTCTTGTTTGCTTGAAGAAATTATATCGCCATGAACCAAGACACTATGGTCTGACTCATCACTTTCCCATTTCTCTACTGATAAAAAAGACTTCTTTAATATGGCTTTTACAAATTTTTCTTTATCAGATACTGAACTGAGTATTGTCCCATTTAGGTCAGTATAATTTACGGTTAGACCATTATTTTCAGATTGTTGATTAGTTAGGTAGTTAAAAATTCTGTTCTCATTTAAATTAAGTTCTTCCAAATTAGTAAACAGACCTATGGTTTCTGGCACTACCATCAACTCGTTTTTAGATAAATTAAGTTTATATACCTTTTGAGGAGCTTTTACTGCTTCTTTGAGTGACCAATAGACTTTATCTTCTTGAGCATGGAGGGCAGCTTGTTACTGTTGATAGGGTTAGTAGGACTGTTTTTATTACTCTCATAATTCTAATTTGATCATCAGAATTCTATTTTTAATATTTATTACCTGAGTCTTTATCATCTTTTTTTTCGTTTATTTTCATCCTTATTGTAAAAATAACTTTCTTCATATATCCAATTTTTGTCTTGATACATTATGGATTTTCCTACTCGGATACATTCAAAACTGTTAACATCCACATTTTTTAATTCAGTAAACCCATAATAAACCTGATCATTGTCTTTAACCATAGCAAAGCCGGTACACTCTAATTTTGAATCGGAACATAAAATAACCAATGAATCTGGCTGAAGCCCTTCCAATAATCTCCCATTGTAAAATACATGATTTTTATCTTTTCCCCACCTGTACCAAAGAACTTCAAATGAAGCTACATCAATCTTTTCCAATAATTTAATAAATCTCCCATTGGTTGTTCCATCATCAATACACACATGGTTTTTATCTTTGGCGTAATAACTGAATTTTTCATATGATGCCACATCTATATCAGGAACTTCTTTGTAAAAATCAGGTCCATAATTTTCAGATGGACTGTATAAGCTTTGTGTTTTGATG
>JAJCYO010000067.1 GCA_029262875.1 Flavobacteriales bacterium | reverse complement strand
AGATTTGATTACGGAAGTTGAGGCTTATGATTTGAGAAGTGGTTCATTACGTATTTTTTCTAATTCAGAATGTGATTTTGCTTATAGATCAAGTATCTTTAAAACAGCCGAAAAAGGAAATTACTTTATCACATCAGTTACTTTTACCTTGCAGAAATTGGCAAAAGTTAATACTTCATATGGAGCAATAGAGAACGAATTACAAAGAATGAATATTTCTGATCCTACGGTTAGAGATGTTAGTAATGCTGTAATAAATATTCGCTCAAGCAAGTTACCTGACCCAAAAGAGATCGGCAATTCTGGAAGTTTTTTTAAAAACCCGATTGTTTCAGAAGAACAAAAAGATCAAATCCTTATTAGTCATTCCGATGCTCCGTGTTACCCTCAGCCGAATGGTACTTTTAAAATGGCTGCAGGTTGGTTAATTGAAAAGTGTGGATGGAAAGGAAAGAGGATTGATAATTATGGTGTTCATACAAATCAGGCACTGGTTTTGGTAAACTATGGAGGGGCAAAAGGAAGTGATATTTTTAACTTGTCGGGAGAAATTATAAAGTCTGTGAGTGATGCTTTTGGAATAGAGTTAGAAAGAGAGGTAAATATTCTTTAAAGGTAGATTGTCAAATAAAAATAAATTACTAAATTTGCAGTCCCTTAAAAATTAAAGAATAGGAAAATGGCAAAAAAAGGAAATAGAGTTCAAGTGATTTTAGAATGCACTGAACATAGAGCAAGTGGTAAGCCAGGTGCTTCAAGGTACATTACTACTAAGAATAAAAAAAATACGCCTGATAGAATGGAATTGAAAAAATACAATCCAGTTCTTAAAAAGGTTACTGTACATAAAGAAATTAAATAATTAAGTCATGGCTAAGAAAACAGTTGCATCATTACAAAAAGCTGGAAAGAACTTAACTAAAGTTATAAAAATGGTTAAGTCGGAAAAAACTGGAGCATATTCTTTTAGAGAGGATATTGTTACTAAAGAAAAAGTAAACGACTTTTTTGCTAAGAAATAATCACACGATTGTGTAAATTTAAAGCTTCTTTCAATTTAGAGAGAAGCTTTTTTTTTAACTATTAACAATGGCATTTTTTAATATATTTTCTAAAGAGAAAAAAGAAGTTTTAGACCAAGGGTTGGATAAAACGAAACAAAGCTTCTTTTCAAAATTGACGCGAGCGGTTGGAGGAAAATCAACAGTTGACGCTGAGGTGTTGGATAATTTGGAAGAAATATTGGTTACATCCGATGTAGGGGTAGATACCACACTTCGTATTATTGAAAAGATTGAGGCAAGGATTGCTAAAGATAAATACTTAGGGACTTCAGAACTAAATAAGGTTTTAAGAGAAGAAGTTGCAGATTTATTAGAAGAAAGCAATACCGGAGAATATGAAAAATTTTCCATTCCAGAACAAGAGGATCCTTATGTAATTATGGTAGTTGGCGTTAACGGTGTCGGAAAAACCACTACCATAGGTAAATTAGCGCACCAATTGAAACAACAGGGGAAAAGTGTTATGCTTGGTGCTTCAGATACTTTTAGAGCAGCAGCAGTTGATCAACTGAAGATTTGGGCAAGTAGAGTAGATGTACCAATAGTAGAGCAAGGAATGGATGCAGATCCTGCTTCTGTAGCATTTGATACCTTGCAGTCAGCTAAAGCTAAAAATATGGATGCGGTTATCATCGATACAGCAGGAAGGCTACACAATAAAATTAATCTGATGAATGAACTGTCTAAGATTAAGAAAGTGATGCAGAAGGTTGTTCCAGATGCTCCACACGAAATTTTATTGGTTTTAGATGGATCAACTGGTCAAAATGCATACGAACAAGCAAAGCAGTTTTCTTTAGCGACAGAGATTAATGCCTTAGCCATTACTAAATTAGATGGAACTGCTAAGGGAGGAGTCGTGATAGGTATATCAGATCAATTTAAGATACCCGTGAAATATATTGGTGTTGGAGAAGGAATGAATGATTTACAGGTATTTAATAAATATGAATTTGTTGATTCACTTTTTAAAGACTAAGATTATGAAAAAATTAAGTTTGAGTATTTTTCCAGTATTTTTTTTAACCATGGCCTTAAATGCGTGCGATGGAGTTAATACTAAAATTGAGGCTAAACAGGAACCTGTCAATAAAGAAATCATCATTCTTGATCAGGTTTCTCCTATTCAAAAAATTACATTTAAAGCTTCAGATGGGTTAGAAATTACTGCCGATTTATACATGTCGAATCCTTCAGACGCTCCTTTTATTATTTTATTTCACCAAGCAGGCTGGAGCAGGGGTGAATACCAAGAAATTGCACCAAAGTTGAATAAAATGGGGTACAATTGTTTAGCAGTAGACCAACGTTCCGGAGGGAAGATCAATGGAGTGATAAATGAAACACACCAACGAGCCGAGAAGCAAAAAATAGGAACTACTTATGTTGATGCTGAAGTGGATATGAATTCCGCTATTGAATATGTGAAAAAGAGCTATTCAAAAGCTAAAAAATTAATTATTTGGGGAAGTTCTTATTCTTCTGCATTGGTTTTAAAGATAGCCGGAGATAGAAATGATATTGATGCAGTTCTTTCTTTTGCTCCAGGAGAATATTTTGAAAGCATGGGTAAACCTACTGATTATGTTACTCAGAGTGCGAAAAATATTATGGTGCCAGTTTTTATTACATCTATGAAATCAGAAAAACCTAACTGGTGGGATATCTATGAAGTTATACCCTCTATTGGGAAAGATTATTTTGTTCCAGAAACAGCTGGTCAACATGGGTCAAGAGCCTTATGGGAAAAATTCCCAGAGCATAAAAATTACTGGAAAGCAGTTACAGCGTTTTTAAATAGACTCTGATTTGAAAACCAAAACACTCAAAAAAAATAAGGTTAATGTAATCACTCTTGGTTGCTCAAAAAACTTATTTGATTCCGAAGTAACGATGACACAACTTAAAGCCAATGGCTTTGAGGTTGAGCATGAAGCAAAACAGGATGATTCAGAAATAGTTATTATAAATACATGTGGTTTTATTGATAATGCAAAAGAGGAATCAGTAAACACAATACTCAGGTATGCTGAAGCAAAAAAAGACGGGCAAGTTGATAAACTATATGTTACGGGTTGTTTGTCTGAAAGATATAAGGAAGGATTAGAAGATGAGATAAGTGAGGTAGATGCTTTTTTTGGAACTCGTGAATTGCCTAAATTATTAAAGACACTAAATGCTGATTATAAGCATGAATTAATTGGTGAACGAATTATTACCACTCCAAGTCATTATGCATTTTTAAAAATATCAGAAGGATGTGACCGAAAATGTTCGTTTTGTGCGATACCATTGATGAGAGGTAAGCACATTTCTACACCCATAGAAGAATTAGTTGTTCAAGCCCAAAATTTAGCTAAACAAGGGGTTAAAGAATTGATTTTAATAGCTCAAGAATTGACCTTTTATGGATTAGACATTTACAGTGAGCGAAGATTACCAGAATTACTTAGAGCGTTATCTGAGGTAGATGGTATAGAATGGATTCGATTACATTATGCATACCCTACAGGTTTTCCTATGGAAATTATCCATGAGATGAGGCGAAACCCTAAGGTTTGTAATTACTTGGATATTCCCTTACAACATGCTTCGGATAATATGCTGAAAGCAATGAAAAGGGGTGCAACGAGAGAAAAAACAACTCAGTTGATTAAAGATGTAAGAGCACTGATTCCTAACATTGTTATTCGTACTACTTTTATTGTTGGTTTTCCTGGAGAAACAAGAGAAGATATTGGAGAAATGAAAGAATGGATTGAAGAAATGCAATTCGATCGTTTAGGTGTGTTTACCTACTCCCATGAAGAAGATACGTCAGCTTACGAATTAGAAGATGATGTTAGCGAAGAAGAAAAGCAGTCAAGGGCACAGGAAGTAATGGATGTTCAGCAGTCTATTTCATTGTCGTTAAATGAACAGAAAGTTGGAAAAACACTTAAAGTTTTGTTTGATAGAGTGGAAGGTGATTATTTTGTAGGAAGAACAGAATATGATTCACCAGAAGTAGATAATGAAGTATTGTTGAATAAGTCAACTAATTTTATTAGAATTGGAGATTTTGCCAATGTTAAAATCACTTCAGCAGATGATTTTGATTTATATGGAGAGTTAGTTGATGAATAAAATTGAGCTACCATATCAAGAGACAGGATATTTTTCTAAATTAATGTCAGATTATTTAGATGAAAAAGAAGAGCTAAAACCTTTTTACAATCATTATTGTGATGTTGATGCTTTTGGAAAAGCAATAGAGGAACGCAAACAATTTCCAATAGATAGAGAAGTTTTGGTTGATGCTTTGACGCAACAATATAAAGGCCTTGAAATCTCAGAACAAGTAAAAACAAACATTCAAAAGCTAAATAATAACAATTGCTTTACGGTCACGACAGGACATCAGTTAAATTTATTTACCGGGCCACTCTATTTCATATATAAGATAGTCTCAACTATTAATTTGGCAAAGGTGCTCAAGGAAAAATATCCTAAAAACGATTTTGTGCCGGTTTATTGGATGGCAACAGAAGACCATGATTTTGAGGAAGTGAATCACTTTAATTTATTTAATAAACGATATGAACTAACCAAAAATCAGGCTGGAGCAGTTGGTAAAATGAAACTGGAAGGAGTTGAGGAATTGTTTTCAGCATTAAATGAAGATTTGGGAGATAGAAATGGAATTACTAAAATATTAGAATTGTTTTCAAAATTCTACACTTCCAATTGTACCTATGCTGAAGCTACAAGGGGAATTGTGAATCACTTTTTTGAGAATTATGGATTGGTTACGATAGATGGTGATGATAGAGAATTGAAAAAATTGTTCGCAGATGATATGGAGTGGGATTTTATAGAAAGTAGAGGGTATAGATTTGTACAAAAGATTTCAAAACAAATCATCGAATTGGGACACAAGCCACAAGTTAACCCACGAGAGTGTAATCTCTTTTATTTGGTTGAAGGTAGAAGAGAACGTTTAATTCATAAAGGTAACGGTGAATATGAAGTCTTGAATTCGGCAATAAAATTTACAACTACTGAAATATTATTTGAACTCGAAAAGTATCCTGAGCGATTTAGCCCTAATGTAATATTGAGGCCTATGTACCAAGAAAAAATACTACCTAATTTAGCTTATATAGGTGGTGGAGGTGAATTGGCTTATTGGTTTCAGCTTAAAGAGATGTTTGATGTGAATAATATTTTTTTTCCAACATTAATTTTAAGAAATTCAGTATTATTTGTCGATGGAGGAAGTAATAAACGATTAACTAAATTAGGATTAACACCAATAGATCTGTTTAAAGGCACGGAGGTATTGATCAAGGAATACCTAAAAAAAGGTGCTGATATTGTTCTTGACCTTAAAAAGGAAGAGGAGGATGTAATTGCAGTTTTTGAAGATATTATTCAAAAATCAGGTGAGATAGATCAATCATTACAACCTTTTGTTAAAGCTGAATTACAAAAGAATATAAAGTCGCTTAAGAACATTGAAAACCGATTAATCAAGGCGGAGAAGAAAAAGGAAGAGGTAGCGGTTAATCAAATCCAGAATTTAAAAGAAAAATTATTCCCCAAAAGTTCTTTGCAAGAAAGACATGATAATCTGATTTCAATTCTACTCTTTTATGGAGATGGTATTATTGATGAATTAATAGAAAATCTCCATCCTTTAGATAAACAATTTATCATTTTAACAGCTGAATAAGCATCTTTTCTTGTCTGTAGAACTGAAATAATATAGTGTATTTTTTTTGTACGGAGAGCTACTTGGTCTTAAATTTAAGTAGAAATACTTTATTTTTTAAATGAACCAAAACTGTAATATGTACAAATTAGCATGTATATCCTGCAATAGCTACATATATTATCATAAATTTTAATGGTTGAGAAAAGAATTTTAATGTTGTGAAAAGTTTGATTAAATATTGTTTAGCCATGATTGTTTCAATGAGCCTTTTTGTTGAAATTAATGGGCAAACAGTGTTTTGGTATGAAGATTTTGATGATGGTGGAGGAGGTAGGTGGACGTTGGAAAATGCACTTGGATCAGGTACAAACCCAACACCAGCTGGAATAGTGGGACTAACATATGGGAGTAATAACCCCATTTTTGATAACTTCATTATCAATGACCGAAATACCCCTGAATTATCAGGTGGTATAGCCATTGGAACTGTAATAAATTCTCAAGGTGCTTTTGTTCGTGGTAGACATTATGCTTGTGCTGCTCCAAGCAATTTACCCAATCCCTTTATCAATACTGGAGGAGGGCCAAATCAAAGTTTACACATTACGGCCCACTCGGCTTGTGCGACCCTTCTTTATGGTGGTACACCACAATCTGATGATTGGAACTGTATTTCCGACCCTGATAATGGAGATGTGCAAACCGGGACAGAACAAATTGCCTATCTCAATCAAAATATTGATGCTACCGGAAAATGTAACATTAAACTTACTGCTGATTTCTTTTTAGGTGGAGATGCGGATGGAATAAAGTCTCACAGTACAATACTGTATAGTATAGATGCTGGTGTTACATGGAAAATAGTACAAGATAATTTAAAAGGTTGCTCACCCTTTCTTGCAGGGAGTTGTAATAATTGGCACAGACGATCTTTTATAATTCCAAGTGATGCTGACAATCAACCTGATGTGCGAATTGCATTTAGATGGTATGATGATGGAGATATAGATAATACTGGTGATTATGCACTTGGTGCAAGTTTTAATGTAGACAATGTAATGCTTTCTGCATGCGCTAAACCAAATGCAGATTTTATTTCTCAAGCAGGAAGTAATGTATGTAAGTCGCAAACTGTAATATTTAATAGTAGCGTTGCTGTAAATAATGGAGTTTATTTAAATTGTTTTACATCCATAACGGATAACTGTACGGTAAGTGCATACTCTTGGAATATTTCTCCTGCTACTTTTGTTTATGTAAATGGTACTAGTTCAACAGATTCTGATCCTCAAGTACAATTTACTGCAAATGGAGTTTATACGATAGAAGTGACTGTATCAACTTGTGGTGGAGATAGTACTGTTACAAAAACGAATATGATAACTGTTGCAGATTGTCCTCCAACAGCCGAATTTGTAGCAAGTAATACTATAGCTTGTACTACACCCGTGGGTAAATTGGATACTATTACCTTTACGGATATGAGTTCAACATTTGCCGCTCCTATTACAGCTTGGAGCTGGACGTTTACTCCAGCGACCGTAACTTATGTTAATGGAACAAGTTCAACTGACCAAAACCCACAAGTAACTTTTAATGCTCCAGGAACTTATCAAGTAACTTTACAAGTAACCAGTGCTGAAGGAGTAGATACAGAAATTAAGATAGCATTTATAGAAGCCATTTCTTGTGAATGTGGAGGAGGTGTTGGAGGTCCTACAAATTTATATAGCGAAGACTTTACTGGTGGCGCTGGTGGGTTTACCTTAAATTCGGTTGAGCCTGGATTAGGGACTACAGCAGGTAATGAAAATAATTGGACGGTCAATAGTGTTTATGCTGGAGGACTTTTTCCTGCTACTCCCAACAGAGGAGGCGGAAATTATTTACATATTCAATCAAACTTTGCTTGCGGTTTACTTGGGGAGTGTCAAGCAGTTTTCAATGCGGGTAACAATCAAAAATCTTTTGCAAAAACACCTACAATAAATACTAGTGGAGCAACTGGGGTCTCCATAAGTTTTTGGATGTTAAATGCTTCAACTGGTACCACTGGTGATGCGGAGGTTTTTTATAGTACTAATGGTGGAACAAGCTGGACATCATTAGTAACATACACTAATGAACCAGCTTGGGCTTTTAAAACAATGGCAAACGTAGCTTTTGATAATCAAGCTAATTTAAGATTTGGGTTTCAGTTTGATGATAACCCTGGAGGAACTGGCACCGCAGTTGATCCTTCTTTTTCAGTAGATGAGGTTAGTGTTGATGCTGCCAGTGCTGCTGCTTTACCAAATACGTGGCAAGGAGTTACAAGTACTAATTGGAATACAGCTAGTAATTGGTCTAATGCAAGTGTTCCTGTATCAACTGATGATGTTCTTATTCCTAGTGCGGCTAATTTGGTTGGTACTTTTATGCCTACAATCTCGGCAGCAGCTGTAGCTAGAAATGTTTGTAATTTTGGAACCATTACATTGACTGGTAATAATACACTTACCATAGATGTAGATCTGCTAAACGAAGGGGTCGTCACGACAACAACAACAGTCAATACGGGAGATGTTATTTTTGTCAATTCAGCTTCAGTTTATAGGGGTGCTGGAACAATGTATGATGTAGATGTTTCTGTAACATCAAGTGATTTAACATTAGAAACTGATTTAATAACGCGTTCCCTAAATATTGCAACAACAGGAACGGTTGATTTGGCTACGTTAGAATTAAGTATTAATAAAGATTTAACTAAAAGTGCTGGAACATTTATACCAACAAATGGTGTAATCAACTTTATTGATGCCTGCGGAACATGTGTAGATGCAACCAGTAATGCTACTGTTACATTAAATGTAAATCAAGCTTTCGGTAATGTATTTGTAAATAAAACAGCTGGAGTGGTAACAGGTTTAATGAGTAATGTTAACCATACGTTTACATTACCCAAAACATTGACCATTCAAAGTGGAATAGTAGATGTAAATACAAACACCTTAATAGGAACAGGAAATCTTACCATGACGGGTGGAGAATTGCAGTTGGCAAAATGTGCTACAGTGATACCTGAACTGACTGGTGCTTATTCTTTAACAGCAGGTCAGGTTACTTTTGATGGAGTGTGTAATCAAACTACGAAAGTAAGTTCTCCTGTAGTTAATTATTATGATGTTGAATATACAGGGACTGGTGTTAAAACATTGGATAATAATAATCTTTTAATAAATAATCAACTCCTATTGAATTTGCCAACGGCTACTGGTAATTATGTTAATACTGGCACTGATACGGTAAAAATGTTCAATAATAATAGCGCTGGGGTGATTACTAGAACAGGAGGTCACGTTGTTGGTTATTTAAGCAGGGCGATTACATCTAATGGAGGAACATATAGTTTTTATGTTGGTAGTGATAATTCTGATTTAGAAACCTATTACGAACCTATTCATGTAACTCCTGTAAATTTAACTGGAACAAGTGCAATAATTGCGGACTTTAACGATGCTCCACCTAATCCAAGTGTAGTCGTTCCCAATATCTATTTTGGATTAGCACCTACTACAGATACCATTCAAGATGTTGAAGATGAAGGTTATTGGACTCTTAAAACTGATAATACTGTGCTTGGAGGAACCTATGAAGCAACAGTTAGTCCTGATATAAATTTCTGGACGTTTACTAATGTTTGGGGTGGTGGTAGATACACTTTGCTGAAACAATCGGCAATAACAATTCCTTGGGATTATACTGCTGGAGGAAGTAGAATTGATGATTCAACCACAACTAATTTTTCAGATTTTTCAAATTTTGCTTTAGGTTTTTCAAAGAATAACCCACTTCCTCCTCCTCTTCCTGTGGAGCTACTTGCTTATCAAGGTCATTGTGATGATGGAGTTACGCTGTTGTCTTGGATTACTGCTTCCGAAATAAATGCTGAAAAATTTATAGTTGAAAAATCTGTTGATGGAATAGCGTTTGAATACTTAGGAAGTGTTTCTGCTGCAGGTAATTCAAATGAAACACGACATTACAACTTTGAAGATAACAGCAACACAGCAATGGGAGCATATTATAGGCTATCTCAAAGAGACTTTGATGGCACACTTAATATACTCTACACTATTTTTGTAGAATGCAAGTCAAATACTACTGATTTTGAGTTCGAAATTTATCCTAATCCAACAACAGGAGTTCTTAATGCAAATATATTTACTACTCAAAAAGGGATTGTAGATATTGCTGTTTATGATATTTATGGAAGTATAATCTACAAGAATAATGCGAACCTTACCAATAAGGGAGTCAATATGCTATCATTCAATTTGAATCATTTATCAAATGGAATCTATATTGTTAATGCTCGTTATAAAGAAAGCTTCAAGAATATAAGGTTAGTGATTACACGCTAAACTATTTTAGTCTTAACGAACTATGAACTTGTCAGTAATGATAGTTTTTTCTGACACATACCTATAAACGTATACCGCACTTTGAAGTTGAGAAAGATTAACTTTAGAATTAGGAGACACCGTTAATTTCATAACTCTTCTCCCGGTAATATCATAAATCTCAAGAATACCATCCGTATCCACTTTGTTAGATTCAATCATTAGAAAATTAGTTGTAGTATAGATAGTTATATCTGATATGTCGTTATTAATAGCGATAATTTCGGAATAGGCATAATCTAAATTAAAATCTGTTTGTTTTAAACGGTAATAGTTTATTCCATTAGAAGGATTATCATCAACGAGTTGATAAAAGAGTTGTGTGTTGCTATTTCCTGCTCCAGCGATTGTTCCAATAGGGAAAAATTCCACAGCATTCTTTGAACGCTCTATTATAAAATAGTCATTATTAATCTCTGTAATAGTTGACCATTCTAATAAGTTGCTGTTTCCAATGGAATTACCATTAAAATACAACAAACTAATTGGTAGAATAGCTGAAGGAGTGCACCCGTCATTTTGATAGGTAGGGTTGCCTGCAGCATCATAGGAAACATAATCTCCATCATGAGTAGCTCCACCAGTTAAAAGACACCTATCATATGATGCAGCATCTGAACAAGTGCCACCAAAATCTACATTTAATGTTCGTATAGAACAAGTTGCATTATAATTTGCGAACCTTCCTGATGTGGAAGTATTATTTGCAAAAACGGCATAATATGGACCAGTACCACAAAGACCAGAGAAATCGAAATTATAAGTAGGAACGGCTCCAGTAAAAACAACTACTTCAGCACCAGCAGGAATAGGATCAGCTTCTACAAATAGTCCAGGACAACCAGCTGTTGTATTTAATGAGGCTACATAAGCAGGATTAGTTGTCCAAGTTTGGGTGCCACACCCAGAATTACAATAGGCCCCTCCATTTGGGAAAGTTGCAGTTAAGTCGTTAATTGGTAAACTACTATTTCCATTTTCAAAAGTAAAAAACTCATTAATACCTTCAATAGCACCGCCACAGGCATCAACTAATATTCCTGTAATTTCAGGACAAACACAAGCAATTGTTGTGGCATTTCCTGTAACCATACCTGTGGTTAAATAATTCTCATCACAATTTGGTGTTGCCCCATTGTATTCAAATATAGCATAATAGTACGTGGTGGATGCAGTTAATCCAGTTACTGTAACAGCTGTTCCAGATCCATTATATATAACAAATTCTCCGGCAGCAATAGTAGCTCCACTTCCATATACAGTATTCGCGGCATAAGCTGTTTGATCCGATGGTGTACCTGCTATGGGAGATGTTGAAATAACGACAATGCTATTCGCACCATTACCAGATGTCCAGGTTAAGTCCATGCTGGTACAGCCAATGTTTGAAAAATTAAGTGTAGAGGAATTGATGGTTGGCTCAGGGTCTGCAACACAAGCTACACATGCAAAACCACAAGCTAATGGCACCGTATAAGGGGTAGTATTATCAGAAAGCCAATTGGTATTATTACTAACTGCTGCTAAAATTGCGGCAGGAGGAGTTGTTGTGCTACAATCATACCTTACATTATCTGCTTCATTAACTGCCACGGCATTGGTTCCATTGGTTAGTCCAGTTGGAATAGCAGAATTATTAGTAGAGGTGGCATTAGCCTGCCAAACACCTGCTCCATCATTGTTGATGGCATAAATAAATGTTGGAGTGGCAGCAGCTCCTTGATAAGCTAAAATTTGATCTCCACTAGAGGATAATGCCCAACTACCCGATACGGATGTGGTTCCAGAACTTGCAGATGCTCCATTTGATGTAATGGCAACTTCAGTTCCACAAGCTAAATTAGACGTGGCCGTCCATGTTACTGTTCCTTCACTACCACTTCCTCCACCTCTAAATCCACCAGCACTTAGCCAGCCACTTTCAGCGAATTTTATTACAGTAGTATTTGTAACAGGAACCAATAAGACAAAGCTGAATTCATCGTTTCCATCACAATTCATGGCTACAATAGCAATATCTCCCGCACTAAGAACAGTTTGGGAAAACCCAATAATTGTAGTTGTAAGTAAAACTATTGTTGATAATATAACCTTCTTAAACATATCTACTATTACGTAACATAAGTTTAAGCGGTTTCGGAACGAAAGGGTTTCTCTAGGATGATCACTTAAATCTTTGCTAAAATAGTAAAAATAATTGATACAACATGCTGATAATGTTTAGTTTGTGTAAGAAAATTATTAACACCTGTTAACAAGTAATTTGGCATTTTTAAAAGTTGATGAACTAAATATATTGTAATCAATTTACATCGTTTATCTTTGCCGCAATATGGAAAAATTACTGATTTTAGATTTTGGTTCGCAGTATACTCAGCTTATTGCGAGGAGAGTTAGGGAATTGAATGTGTATTGTGAGATACACCCTTATGATAAGTTGTCAAATTTAGATGTTGATTCATTTATGGGGGTAATTTTATCTGGAAGCCCGTTTTCAGTCAGAGATGAAAACTCACCAAAACCTGATTTAGCCTCAATTAAGGGAAAAAAACCACTCTTAGGAGTATGTTTTGGAGCACAATACATGGCAGATGTGTACGGAGGAAGTGTTTTACCTTCTAAGATTAGAGAATACGGTAGGGCTAACCTCTCATACGTAAATAAAGAAAATATACTTACCAAAGGAATGTCAGATAATTCACAAGTGTGGATGAGTCATGGAGATACCATTAAAGATGCTCCAGCTGGTGTTGAAATTATTGCCAGTACTACGGATGTTGAAGTTGCTGGATTTCATTTTAAAGGGGAGGAAACTTATGGGATACAATTCCACCCTGAAGTTTACCATTCTAAGGAGGGATCAATTTTATTGAAAAACTTCGTAGTGGGTATTTGTGGTTTTTCACAGGATTGGACACCAGATTCTTTCGTAGAAAGCACAGTTGATGAGTTGAAATCTAAAATAGGAAATGATAAAGTAGTTTTGGGGCTTTCAGGTGGGGTAGATTCTACAGTTGCAGCAATATTATTGCATAAGGCAATAGGTGAAAACTTATACTGTATATTCGTAGATAATGGATTGCTTCGGAAAGATGAATTTACAAGTGTTTTAGAGCAATATGAGCATTTAGGATTAAATGTTAAAGGTGTCAATGCTAAAGACAAATTTTACACTGCTTTAGCTGGGATATCAGAGCCTGAAGCAAAACGAAAGGCAATAGGAAAAACATTTATTGATGTTTTTGATGAAGAAGCACATTTGATTTCTGATGTAAAATGGTTAGCTCAAGGGACAATTTACCCTGACGTTATTGAATCAATATCGGTTAATGGAGGAGCCTCTCAGACGATTAAATCTCATCATAATGTAGGAGGTTTGCCGGATTACATGAAGTTGCAAATAGTGGAGCCTTTAAAGTTACTTTTTAAAGATGAGGTAAGAAGAGTTGGAAGAGCCATGGGATTAAAAGAAAGCTTACTTGGAAGACATCCTTTTCCTGGTCCTGGATTGGCAATTCGTATATTGGGAGATATTACCTTAGAAAAGGTACAAATATTGCAAGAAGTTGATCATATTTTTATAAAAGGATTGAAAGAAGCAAATTTATATGATGACGTATGGCAGGCTGGAGCAATGTTGTTGCCAGTACAATCAGTAGGTGTAATGGGAGATGAACGGACTTATGAAAAAGCTGTAGCTTTGAGAGCTGTTGAATCAACAGATGGAATGACAGCAGATTGGTGTCACTTACCTTATGAGTTTTTAGCAAAAACCTCTAATGAAATCATCAATAGAGTGAAAGGAGTAAATAGGGTGGTTTATGACATTAGTTCAAAACCACCTGCAACAATAGAATGGGAATAGTTTGACGAAAAGAGTTCTATATGGTCTATTTATTTTAGTCGTAATATTAATTACGTCTCAGGTTTCTTATGCCCAAACTGATTCATTAGAAGTTCATACCATAAAGGGAAAAGAATATTACATTCACCTCGTTCAAAAAGGCGAGTCACTTTATTTTATTCATAAGAAATACGATGTTCCAATAGAAGTCATTAAAAAAGAAAACCCGAGTGTTGCTGATGGATTAAGTATAGGTGAAAAAATATTTGTTCCCTTAAAAAAGGACATTGAACTCGAAGTAAAAACGGATGGTAACTTTATTGACCATACTGTAAAAAAGAAACAGACACTATATTCTATTGCTAAACTTTATAAAGTAAAACAAAAGGAAATTGTTGCGGCTAATCCTGAGGTTACTGATGGGTTAAAAGAAGGCCAAGTAATAAGAATACCTGTTTTAAACATAAAGAAAGATGGTGCTATTAAACTTGTTGCAGGAAAACCGAAATATAAAACACATACGGTTAAAAAAGGAGAAACACTTTATTCGTTAAGTAGGTTATACAAAACGACAGTAGATTCTATTAAAATAGTTAATGGAGGCTTAAAACAAGGACTAAAGTTAGGGGAAACGATTTATATTCCTTTTAAAGTTTCTGTTGCAACGATTTCTACAAATGTGAATGTAGCAAATAATATGTCTCAGATTGGTGAGAAGATAGAGAAACTAATAGCTGATACAGGGGCTGTTGTAAAGAAGCCTGTATATACTATTGGTTTGTTGCTTCCTTTTTATTTAGATGAGAATGATGAAATGGTAAAGAATATAGGTCCGTTTGAGAAGGAATCAATCTACCCAAAATCAAAATTTGCCATTGAGTTTTACAATGGATTTATAATGGCTTTGGATTCCATTTCAACAGACAGCTGTAAATTTAAAGTGTATGTTTATGATACTAAGGGGAATGACTCTTTGAGAACAAAAATGTTATTGTTAAAACCAGAAATGAAGCAGCTTGACTTAATTGTTGGACCTTTATATTATAATAATTTTAAACATGTTGTAAAGTTCGCTCAGCACAATAAAATCCCTGTGGTATCTCCAGTCAAACAAAGCAATAAAACGTTATTGGGTAATGGTTATGTTTTTAAAGCCATTCCTTCAAAATCGACTACAATAAAACAAATCTGTACATTAGTAGTTGATAGCTTTAAAACAGAAAATTTATTGGCTATAGAATATGAAAAAGCGAAAGAGAAATCATTGGTTGATCTATACATCAAAACGTATAACAATCAAATTTTAGGTTCTGCAGATACTACCATCTATTCCTCTATCAAAACACTAAAGATAAATACGAACATAGCAGATGTTGTGAGCCATCTTAAATTAGGTAAAAACAATGTTATTTTTGTTCCTGCTTCCCAACAAACGTTTATCACAAATTTATTTAGTTACCTCACAACAACATTAAACAAGAGAAATTATAAAGACTACCAAGTAACTTTAATAGGGTTAGAAGAATGGATGAAATTCGATAATATTGATTTAGAGTATTTTCAAAAATTAAATGTTCATTATTGTTCAACAAGGTATGTTGATTACCAAGATTCATTAACGAATAATTTTATTACTAATTACTATGAGCAAACAGAAACATATCCTTCAAATAATACCTTTTTAGGGTTTGATATCGCCTATTATTTTGGCACCAATTTTATCAACCAAGGAACTTTGTTTTCTCCTCTGTCATTAGAAAATAATAAAGGAATGTCTATTAATTTGAACTTCTTTAAAACAGGTATAGAGAGCGGATTTGAAAATACAAACTCTTATTTGTTAAGATTTGACGATTATACCTTAAAAAGGATATACTGACAATATTCAATAAGGAAGATAATGTTGAGATCGAAATTCGACTCAACCTAAGAAAAAAGGCATAGCGTAATCTTTAATCTTTAATAATCTACCGTTCGTTTAAGAA
Organism: Flavobacteriales bacterium; assembly: GCA_029262875.1. Classification (GTDB taxonomy): domain Bacteria; phylum Bacteroidota; class Bacteroidia; order Flavobacteriales_E; family Vicingaceae. The sequence continues at coordinate 5,810 of JAJCYO010000067.1, read as the reverse complement.
TACAATCCTTTGGTATAATTTGCGGTAAAAAGTGCAATTTTAATCGTAAATTGCAACGTATCAAATTAAATCCTTAGAATTATGTTAAAACGAGTACTACTTATTTCAGTAATAATTTCACAAGTTTTTGCTGTAAATGCACAACTTAATATGAGCTTGACTGGTCAGCTTAGCTTTCCAGGACATGGGGATATAAATGATATTTGGGGTTATGTTGACGGAGCTGGTAATGAATATGCTTTAGTTGGGACAGAAGATGGTGTTTCAATTGTTGACCTTTCTACTCCTTCTAACCCGACAGAGGTGTTTTTTAGTGCTGGACCAACTACAATATGGAGAGATTTGAAAGTATGGAATGATCATGCTTATATATCAAATGAAAGCTCTGGAGGAATGAAGATCATTGATTTATCAAATTTGCCTGGACCAATTAATGCCGGAGATGTTTATCAATATACAGGATCTACATATCCATTTCAATCTGCACATGATTTGTATATCGATGAAAATGGAGTATGTTATGTTATGGGAGCAGATAACGGTGCAGGAGGAGCAATATTTTTAGATTTAACTGTTGATCCACAAAACCCGGTAGAGTTAGGAAGATACAATGATTATTATTTACATGATGGTATGGCTAGAGGAGATACACTTTGGGGAGGAGCCATTAATGCTGGATTTTTTACAGTTGTTGATGTAAGTAACAAGTCGAACCCAATAACAATGCAAACCCAAAATACACCTAATACTTTTACACACAATTGTTGGATATCAGATGACGGACACACATTGTTTACTACTGATGAGGTTAGTAATGCATTTTTAGGAGCTTATGATGTTAGCAATTTGTCTAACATTAGTGAATTGGATAGAATTCAATCAAGTCCTGGACAAAATGTAATTGTCCATAACACTTACTTTATAAATGACTATATCGTTACTTCATATTACAGGGATGGAGTTACCATTCATGACGTGTGTGACCCTACTAATATGGTAGAAGTTGGTAACTATGATACTTCACCAGCATTTTCAGGAAGTGGATTTAATGGCTGTTGGGGAGTTTACCCTTATTTACCATCTGGGTTGATATTAGCAACTGATATTGAAAATGGTTTGTTTGTATTAAACCCGACTTACACAAGAGCTGCAAAAGTAGCTGGTTTAGTTACAGATTCAGTTTCAGGAGCTCCTTTAGATAACGTTCAGATTGATATTGTATCAACCGGAATATCAACAAATACTAATATTTTAGGGAATTACCAAACTGGTATTGCTACTCCAGGAACTTATAACATTACATTTTCTAAATTTGGTTATGAAACTAAGACCATTAACAATGTTAATTTAACATCTAATAATTGTATTCCTTCAACTTTAAATGTTGAATTAAAAGCGTTAGTTTCATTTACACTTCAGGGACAAGTAATAGAGGTAGCAACTTCTAACCCTATTCCAAATGCAAGCGTTAAAATATGGAGCCCAATATTTACGACTACTGTTCTAACAGATGCCGGTGGTAATTTTACAGTTCCTAATTTTATAGAAGGATTTTACAAAGTTTACGTTGGAAAATGGGCTTACAATTCATTGTGTTTAAGCAACCAAAATCTTGCACCAGCAAATAACCCACATATCTACCAATTGTCAGATGGTTATTATGATGATTTTACATTTGATTTAGGCTGGACGGTTACAGGAAACCCGAATTCAGGAGACTGGGAAAAAGGAGTTCCTAATGGGACTACATTTAATGGAAATCCATCAAACCCAGGTGTTGATTCACAAACTGATTGTAGTGATGAGGCTTATGTTACTGGAAACGGTGGAGGATCAGCAGGAAGTGATGATATTGATGGAGGACAGACAATACTTACATCCCCTATGTTTGATTTAACAGGGTATGGAGATGCATACATACATTTCGAAAGATGGTTTTACAATGCAGGTGGAGATGGTTTCCCTAACGATTCTTTAGTAGTAGAATTAATGAATGGCTCTACTGTTGCAAGAGTTGATTTTGCAATTGATGGGGATCCTGATGAAGGAAACTGGGCACCAAAAGGATTTCAAGTTTCAAGTATTATGACTCCAACAAGTACGATGCAGATGAGAGTTAGAGCAATGGATATCCCTTCTGGACATATTTCAGAAGCAGGGTTTGATAAGTTCTTAGTTGCAGATTCGTTAATCACAGCAGCTACGGTTACTAAAGTTAAAGAAGAACAACAGTTGTTTATTTATCCTGCTCCATTTAAAGATGAACTAAGCATTAGTTTAAATGTTGAGGTTGAATTGCTTAAAGTTGAAATCTATGACATCACAGGCAAGATGATAGATAACAAAGAATTTAAAAATACATCAATAGTACAGTTTAAAAACAACTATAAACAAGGTGTTTATTTAATAAATATATATGGTGATGGAGTGTTGATTAAAACAGAGAAGATAATTAAGCTCTAAAGCTCTTCTTTTAAATCAACTAAAAACGACTTTATTTTTTGCAGAGATTTAACGATCTCTGCATTTTTTATGGTACCATCTTTATTGTCTTTTAATTTCTTTTTAGCACCATCTAACGTGTAACCTCTTTCCTTTACTAAGTGAAAAATAACGTGGAAATTGTCAACGTCTTTTTTAGTGAAAAGGCGATTCCCTTTTTTATTTTTCTTTGGCTTAATAATATCAAATTCCTTTTCCCAGAATCGGATTAATGAAGTATTTACTTCAAACATTTTAGCAACTTCACCAATCGAATAATATATTTTGGAATCAGACATTGAACAAATTTAATAAATATCTTCTATCAAATATCTACTTTTTTCCAATTGCCCCATTTTAGATAAGCAAAAGATAAGAACCCAAGTAGACTAAAATAAATAAATTCAGAGCACCAAACTATCGGTAACGATGACTTTAGTTCAATAGCTATGTAGTAAGTTATCGTTAAATAGATTGAGATGGTTATTACTTCAATTAATAATGATGTTTTAGTGTTTCCTGTTCCGCTAACGCCATTGAAAAAGATAAATGCAACAGCAAAAAAGAACATGGTAAAACTGATTACGTTTAAGGTTGGCAAACTTTCTTCTATTAGTTGAGCATCCTTAGTATAAAATCCTATCATTTCAGTTGGAAAAAATAGGTTGAACATCAATACAAGTATCGTACTAAGTAAGCTCAACATAATTACCCTTTTAATAAGGGTTAATACCTTGTCGCTATTCCCTTCACCAATTAAATTACTTACTAACGTATTGGTAGCTGAACTAAATCCAAATAATGGTATCATAAGAACCATGTAAATGCTTCTTATGATGTGGGAGATGGCTAATTCCTTTTCACCTAATTTTTCGATGATCATAAAGAAGATAAACCAAGAACTTAAGGACAAAAAATTCTGTAGCATAACAGGACTTCCAATTTTAAGTATTCTATTAAAAATGTCTTTGTCAAAATTTCGAAACCCAAACAAGTTAAATTTTTTGATGTCAATTTTTTTGTATGTATAGATGATTAAGAATAATAGTGCCATTGCTTCGGATATTACAGAGGCTAAAGCGGCACCTTTTATTCCCATTGCTGGAAATCCGAAATTTCCAAAAATTAAGGAGTAATCTAAAAACACATTGGTTAACATCATTAAAACCGTTACTGGCATTAAGATTTTAGTTTTGGTTGTCCCTACATAAAATGCGATGAAAGAGAAATTAATAAAAGAGAACAGAATCCCAAAAGCTCTATAATCCAAGTACTCTATCGAAGCTTCAAGAATATTGGGGGATAATGTAATGATCTCTAATAAATAGGGAGAAAGAAATTTCATAAAAAAGAAGAACAAAATTCCTAACGGAATAATAAAGTACAAGCAGTGATCGAATACCTTACCTATTTGTGAATAGTTTTTTTCACCGTTTCGCCTTCCAATAATTATTTGAGCACCTGTTGTAAAACCCATGCCCGTAATTACCAATACAAAATAAAAGATGCCCGCATTCCCACCTGCACCTAAAGCAACATTACTCAATCGTCCTAAAAACATAGTGTCGGTAACGTTTACCACATTTTGGGCAATACCACTAATGATTATAGGAAAGGCAATTTTCCATATGTTTTTATAGGAAATAGAACTGTTCATTATGCCTTGTTATTTTCAGCAAAAGCTAATATATGTCCATCTAAATCGGTTGTGTAACCAACTTTTTCTCCCCAATCTCTGGCTTGTAATGGGTTAACAGTTATTCCTCCATTGCTAATTGCTCTATTCATAAAACCTTGAGGATTATCAACCCTTAAATAGATTTCACACCTTGGTATTTGAGACCCTGTAGCTGGATGAGGCGTAGCCGGAGTTATAATTTTTGCTATTCCATCTTCAGGCATTAGGCCTAATTTACAATTCTCAAACAGCGTAAACTCAGTCATTCCAGGCACATTTAATGTTGGATCTAATTGCAATACCTCTTGATAAAAATTAGTGCTTTTTTCTTGGTTGGCAACATAAAGAATAGTTAACAGGTTTTCCATATTAGTTGTTTTGAAAAAGGCTAAAGTTTACATTACTGTACTTACGATGATCCAAAAAATTTGGAGAATCAGAGAAATCCCAATTTCTGTCGTGCTCTAAAATTAAAAGGCCATGCTCATTTAAGAGATTATTTTCAAATACCAATTGAGGGACTTGATCGATATTTTTTAGATCATAAGGTGGATCAGCAAAAATAATATCAAATGGAGTGGAGTATTTTTTTAAATACCTGAAAACATCATTCTTAAATACACTAATTTGATTAAAATTTAATGACCTACTTGTTTGTTTAATGTAGCTAACGCAGTTATAATTTCCATCTATGCAAACAATCTTCTTTACACCTCTTGAAGCAAACTCATAGGCAATGTTCCCAGTTCCACTAAATAAGTCCAATACACTTATCCCTTCAATATCAAACTCATTAGTTATAATGTTGAATAATCCCTCTTTAGCATAGTCAGTAGTAGGTCTTACTGGTAAATTTTTAGGAGCAATTAGTCTTTTTCCCTTATGTTTTCCACTGATTATTCGCACAAAAATTGATTAAATAATGAATGATGAAAATGTTTAGGAGTTTCTTCAAGGATGTAGCTAAATTTTAAATTTTCTGGGCGACTACCAAATGTTAAGGTTTTAATGTATTTAGTTAACATAGAATAGATGACGGAGTTTTTTTCTACATCGCCAGTTAAAATTATAGCAGCTTCTTCATTGTTTATTTTCAGTTGATCCAATACGAAAAGTAGGTAGTAGATAAAATCTTCGCTGCTCTGATAAATGAATGAGTTGTACAGTTCTAATTTTTGATTTTTAATGACAACCACTTGAAAAGAAGATGGCAAAATATGTACATGAATTGATGAGAGTGCTTTGTTACTTTTAGCATCAACTAAAGAAGCTTCAATCAATGAGGAAGAGAAGTGCTTAAAAGTTACATTTTTTAAGGTGCTATAAAGCTCAGTTATAAAATCAGGAATACTGAAAACATTATGGGCAGAAAGGTTGATTAATGAATCAGAAAAAAATTGATCTTCATCTTGCTTAGAAAAATTAAACTGATGAAAACTTTCCAACTTATCCACTTTAAATATAGCATTGGGAATTAGTGTAGATCGATTATTTACAATGGCCACACTGATGGAAAGAAATTCTTTTTTATAAAGAGGATTAGTGGCAATAATTTCTTTTATCGGGGCTACTAAGGAATAATCATTGTAGACATCTGTAAAACGGTACACTTCAATTCCAATAAAGGTATTGTTTTCGGTATTAAAGAGAG
>JAJCYO010000066.1 GCA_029262875.1 Flavobacteriales bacterium | reverse complement strand
CATCTGTGCTACATGCAGTCATCGTTGTATTGCTTCCTGCATTTGCCGGAGTTCCAACATTCACAGCTATTGTTAAATTAGCCTGGCAAGGTCCTGCTGGAGTAGTATATTGTACATTATATGTACTTCCTGCTACTTCATTTGCTATAATTCCTCCAGGTGTTATAGTGGCACCATCTCCTGGATTTGGATTAAAACTAAATGTTCCTCCAGGGGTATTAATTAAACCTGGAATTCCTCCTGAACCTGCACAGAAATCTGCATAAACAAATGTTGGATCATCATTAGCCGTAATTGATACTGTTACTGTTGCAAAGGTATTCGCACATGGTGCTACTCCTGTTACGGTATAAGTATAGACTCCTGCTAAATTTGTTGCGGGATCAAAAGTTCCTAAGTCTCCTCCTGCTAACGCAGATGGTCCGGTCCATACACCGCCATTGTCTGCTCCTCCCAATAATGGAAGTAAATCTGCTGCAGGCGCTGAAGTACATATTGCAAAAGTTGTTGTCGTTCCAGCGTTTGGTGCAGTGTTTACTGTTACTCCTACTGTTGCAAAAGCATTTGCACATGGCGCTACTCCTGTTACTGTATAGGTATAAACCACTCCTGCATCTACTCCTGGATCAAATACGCCTGTTCCGGATGCCATCGCTGGTGACCATACGCCTCCTGCATCAGCTCCGCCTAATAGGGTAAACAAGTCTGTTGTCCCATCTGTGCTACATGCTGTCATTGTTGTATTGGTTCCTGCATTTGGTGCAGTGTTTACTGTTACTCCTACTGTAGCAAAAGCATTGGCACATGGTGCTACTCCTGTTACTGTATAAGTGTAGACCACTCCTGGATCTACTGATGGATCAAATACACCTGTTCCAGATGCTATAGCCGGTGACCATACGCCTCCTGCATCGGCTCCTCCCAACAGCGTAAATAAATCTGTTGTCCCATCGGTACTACATGCTGTCATTGTTGTGTTCGTCCCTGCATTTGGTGCAGTGTTTACTGTTACTCCTACTGTAGCAAAAGCATTCGCGCATGGCGCTACTCCTGTTACTGTATAGGTATAAACTACTCCTGCATCTACAGCTGGATCAAATACGCCTGTTCCGGATGCCATCGCTGGTGACCACACACCGCCTGCATCTGCTCCGCCTAATAGGGTAAACAAGTCTGTTGTCCCATCTGTGCTACATGCTGTCATTGTTGTGTTCGTCCCTGCATTTGGTGCAGTGTTTACTGTTACTCCTACTGTTGCTGTCGCATTGGCACATGGTGCTACTCCTGTTACTGTATAAGTGTAGACCACTCCTGGATCTACTGATGGGTCAAATACACCTGTTCCAGATGCCATCGCTGGCGACCATACTCCTCCTGCATCGGCTCCACCTAATAGGGTAAATAAATCTGTTGTACCATCTGTGCTACATGCTGTCATTGTTGTGTTCGTCCCTGCATTTGGTGCGGTAACAATAGTTACAAACACTGTTAATGTATCTTGACAGGTGGCACTTGGCGTTGTGTACAACACTCCATATGTCCCAGCTGTAGAGGTACTCACATCTATTACTCCTAAACCATTCATACTTAACCCTGCTGGAGAACTTGTAAAGGTTCCTCCAGGAGTTCCAGAAATAGTTGGTGTTGGGTCAGGATTGTTTTGACAATAACTTCCCGCAGAATAATTAAATGTCGCATCTTCAGTTGTTGTAACAGTTACAAAAACAGTAAGCGTATCCTGGCAACCAACGCCTGGAGTTGTATATAATACACCATAAGTTCCAGCTGTACTCGTGCTTAAATCAATAACTCCAGTTCCAGGAGTGATACTCAACCCAACAGGTGTACTAGTAAAAACTCCACCAGGAGTTCCAGAAATAGTTGGTGTTGGGTCAGGATCTGCTTGACAATAACTAATTGCTGAATAGTTAAATGTCGCGTCTTCATTAGGGTCAACTGTAACAAATACAGTTAATGTATCTGGACATAAAGCTCCAGGTGTGGTATAAAGCACACCATAAGTTCCAGGTGTACTTGTGCTTAAATCAATAATTCCTGTTCCTCCTGCAATACTTAATCCAGCAGGTGAACTTGTAAATGTTCCGGCAGCTGTTCCAGTAATTGTTGGAGTTGGATCCGGATCATTCTGACAGTATGTTGAAGCAGCATAAGTAAATGTCGCATCCTCCATTGTATTTACAGTAATAGCAACACTATCAACAGACTGAGCTTGACAAGCTCCTCCAGCAATTAAGTAACCCGTATAATTACCAGCCGTTGTATAAGTTACATTTTGAGTTGGTGTTGTTGATGTCCCTGGTGTTCCACTTGGAAAAACCCAATTATAAGTTGATGTGTTAACAGATGTTGATCCATCATAAGCAATAGAGTCTCCTTCGCAAATTGCAATAGAATTAGTCGTAATCACAGCAGTTGGAAGAACATCAGTCATGTAAGGTGACATAAAGTTAGAAATATCTAATCCCCAACTTGATGGATCATCGTATGCGTACCAACCTCCGCCAGCGCCAGCACCCCATTCTTCCCAAGCAGTAGCTGGAGCAGTATCTCCATCAGTATTAGAAACAATTCCTAATGAATCTCCAGCACCAAATCCATTCATTGTTAACCCAAAATAAAAGTCAGCAAGACCAACATTCACTGGTGTAGCATATAATATTTCTATCAGTGTGTTTTCTACTCCTCCTGGATTTGTGTTCAATGCAGTTAATGGAACAGTTACAGTTCCTAACACAGTTCCTGGAGATCCTCCAGCTCCTGTTGCATCCCATACATTAAAGTCAACGGTGGCACCATTCCCTCCGTCAGCTGCACTCCACAAATAGAACAAACCTCCGGTAACATCAGTAAATGGAGCGTGAGATGCAGCAGAGAAATATTCAGCTTTTGATACATCTTGATAAGTCGTATTCCATCCAGACACATATCCATTACCACCATTGTAAACAGTTAATGTTCCTGGAGGAGGGAAATTCAATGTATCACAACCCGCAGGTATTCCTGTTGTAAATTCAAAAGTAGATGAAAATGGAGCTGTACCACATCCATTATACGCACGTACCCTCCAATAATACAATGTTGTAGGAGCCAAAGCAACTGAAACATAAGCATTAGTAGCTAAACCTACAGCATTATCAACGATGGATGCAAAAGCTACATCAGTTGCAATGTCAATATCATATAAAATTCCTGCACCTGCTGCTGCTGTCCAAGCAAATGAAACAGGCATTGGAACACCAATTGCTAAATTTGCCGGTGTTGTTAAAGTTACAGCTGTTGGAGGTGGATCAGAAACGATTAAGGTTACAATAATAGATTTTGGACCTGATGTACTCGCCCCAGAAACTGTAATTGGATATGAACCTGGTGCTACTCCAGCAGTATTTGTAATATTAAGAATACTTGATCCTCCTGGTATTACAGGATTTACAGAAAAAGACGATGTTGCGGGTGCTGGCACACCAGAAACCGATAATGTTACTGGATCAATATACCCACCGATAGATCCAACATTAATTGTATAGTTAGCATCTGTTGGAGGGCAAATATTAATACTCGTAGGAACAGAAGCTAAGGTATAATCAAAAGTAGAAGCTACAATTGTAAATATATTATCTGAAACATCAAAGAAAGTTCCATTAGAACACATTACCATTATAACAGCTGTTGTCGTTGGTGTGTTAGGAACTGTTACTGGCTGACTACCATCATTAGGAACACCAGCAACTAATAAAGTCGGAAAAGTAACGCCTCCATCTGTTGAAAGGTAAATATCCACATTTGCACAAGCAACCGCACCTCCAGATGTTCCAGCGACATTCCATGTTACTGTTTCAGAAGTAGCTCCGGTCCATGTAATACCCGTAGCACTTGGATATGTTACAACAAAAGGGCCAGAAGCTGCATCTACAGTGACTGTTACATCCTCAATTGCAAGACACCCTACTTCTGGAAGTGGGCCAGCATTGTCCCTTACCGTTACCCTAAAATTCATTGTTCTATTTACGGAAGATAAAACTTCCCATGTAAAAGGGCCACCTGCCATTAAATCAGCAAGGTTAGGGAAATACCTCGTTGGGCTTGCCAAAGGACTAATGGATCTAAAGTTAGGTCCACCTGTAGATGTTGCAACCGGTGGCTGTGTTGAAACTTGATTATCCATTTGTTCCCAACAATAAGAAAGTACATTAGCAGCGTTTGGATCAGTTGCGGTGGCGGTTAAAGCGAATGGTGTGTTAGCTGGAATGGTAACATTACCATTAGTACCTGAAATTACCGGATTTGAATTGGTCACTGCTGTAAGAACCGCACACGAACCACCAAACCCACTAATATAATTAGACATTTCTTGAATGCTAATACCATGAAAATGATCATCACTATTGTTTTGAACATTTGGTGCACAAATACCAGCATACCCCATAATAGATGAGGCACTACCCGGTTCTACAGCCGTAGCACCATTTCTCTGACAATTATTATTTTGAGTATGATTCGCTCCCCATTGATGACCCATTTCGTGCGCCACATAATCAATATCGAAAGGATCATTTACTGGTGCTCCACTTCCTGTCACTCCTCTTGCTTTATTACCTGAACACGGTGAAAACAATTGAGCTATTCCTCCACTATTTGTTCCAAAGACATGTCCTATATCATAATTTGCAGCTCCTATAACGGCATTACAATTTGTTTGATTTTCATTTAACATTGCTGCTGCATTTCCATTAGTATATGGATCAGGGTTATTTGTATAAATAATGAGGTTATTGTTTGGTACAATAGTCATTGTTATTTGAACATCTCGCTCAAAAACACCATTAACTCGATTCATTGTAACTACTTGTGCTGCCTGCGCTTGTGCAACCGAACCACCGTGGAATTGCGTATATTCTGCTGTTGCTGCTAAAGCCAAACGATAAGTTCTTAAATCACAACTTCCTATAATTTTTTGATTATTTTGATTTAAATTATTTTCATTTTTAATTCTATTTGCTTCCCCTTCAAATTCACACTCCATAGTTTTTGTAGTTTGGAAATGTTTTCTATAATAAACTACATAATTATTAATGTCATTTTTTTGATATGGATCAATAAAAAAAGTTCCTCGAGAAATAGAAAAAATCATAGCATGGAAACCATTCATGGTAATATCAATTTTACCATATTGACTAGGATTATCCATATTTACAACATCATATGTCCTTATACTTGGGAATTTTGCTTCTAAACCTGGAGACATGGTCGTGTTTTTGTAAGCCATGTATTTAGAAGTACCTCCATCAGGATCTGGTAATTCTATAATTACAGCTTGAGCCTGATTCGAAGTTGTTCTTAAAACTGCATTTGACAACTCAGATTTAAGATTATTTATAAAAAGCTCAACTGTTTTATATTTAATTGGGACGATTTCTCTATCTCCAACTACAGCAATAGAGGCTTCGTCTTTTTGTCTCCACAATTCAGAATCAAACACGGGAGTGACATCATTTTTCGGATCAAGAACAAGTACCGCATTGTTTTTTACCTGTTTACCGGTAACATTTTGTGGAGTTATTGCATTCCCATTGTTATACTTAATGGTGTTTTGTGCAAACAAAACTTGTCCAAATACAATTAATAAAACACTTAGGTTGAGCTTTTTCATGTCTTTTTTAAATAAAGTTAGTGCCTAATTTAGACGATTACATCGCATAAAGAGTTGCTTAAAAGTAACATTTTTAGGCTTTTTTTTAATAATCAAACAACGAATAAGATGAACAATTCAAGGAAAGGTCATAATACTACCTTTATTGTGTTAATTAAACCATTAATCGTGGTGGTATTTTTCTCCTTTCAAGATGGTAAATGAGCGGTATATTTGTTCTGTAAAAAACAACCTAACCATTTGATGAGAGTAGGTCATCTGAGATAGCGCAACCTTCATATTTGAATAATCGTAAACCTCATCTGAGAAACCATAAGGACCACCTATTACAAAGGTTAAATCCATACCGGCATTCATTCTTTTTTGAACAAATTGAGAAAATCCAACGGAATTAAATTCTTTTCCTTTTTCATCCAAAAGAACTACAAATTCTGATCTAGATATTAGTTTAAGTATTTCCTTTCCTTCAACTTCTTTTTGAATATTGGTATTTAACTTTTTACCCAATTTCACATCGGGTATTTCTTTTAATTCAAAAGATACATAATGTTTTAATCGAGAGGTATATTTATTAATTCCTTCCTTTAGGTAGGGCTCATCCGTTTTCCCAATTGTAATTAACTTAATTTTCACATCGCTAATTTAAAAATTATTACCTTTGAATCAGATTTTAGTTTTACAATTATCCAGGACTAATAATTGGCTTGATAATTGTTAAGATCTTGCAAACACTAACAAATGCAAAAATTACTTATAGGAATATTTTTAACTTTTACGCTGGTTGTAAATGCCACTCCTATTTCTGACAACTTGGCTTCAGCTTTTAAAACTGGAAACTCAACAGAAATTGCTAAATACTTTGGTAACTCTGTCGACTTGAGCATCCCTAACAATGAAGGTGTTTATAGTAATATTCAGGCAAAATTAATCTTAAAAACATTTTTCTTAAAAAACAAACCTTCTGACTTTAGTGTTGTTCATAATGGTGATTCCAAAAATAACTCCCACTACTCAATAGGGAATTTGAAAACCTCGAATGGTACCTATAGGACATACATCTTGTATAAAGAGCAAGATAAAAAGGTAACTATTTTAGAGTTAAAAATAGAGTCAGACGAATAAATTTCAGTTAATCTTATCCAATCTAATTAAACAAGTTATTTTTGTAAATAACAAACGTTTGATTTATGAACTATATTGATGATTTAATAGACATTGCCATTAAAGAGGATGTTGGTGATGGTGATCATACTTCTCTCTCTTGTATTCCAAAAAATGCTTTAGGAAAAGCTCAGCTTTTAGTAAAAGAAAATGGCATCATCGCTGGTGTCGAATTGGCCGAAAAGATCTTCGCTAAAATTGATTCTTCTTTAATTTTTTACAAGCTATTAAATGATGGTGATAAGGTTACTTCAGGTGATATTGTCTTTACCATTGAAGGATCTAGTCGAGCTATTTTACAAGCAGAACGTTTGGTTTTAAATTTCATGCAACGAATGAGTGGTATCGCCTCAAGCACTAATAGTTATGTTAAATTACTGGACGGCTTAAATACCAAAATTTTAGATACTCGTAAAACAACACCAGGTCTTAGAGAAATAGAAAAATGGGCCGTTAAAATTGGTGGCGGTGTAAATCATAGAATGGGTTTATACGACATGATAATGATAAAGGATAATCATGTTGATTATGCTGGAGGCATAAAAGAAGCCATAACCTCAACACATGAATACCTTAATAAAAATAACAAACAATTAAAAATAGAAGTTGAAGCAAGGAACTTAGCTGAACTAAATGAAATTTTGGCTGTTGGTGGGGTTCACAGAATCATGCTTGACAATTTTTCATATGAAGATATGCGAACTGCGGTTAAATTAATTGATGGAAAATATGAAACAGAGGCATCTGGTGGTATTACCGATGAAACAATTAAATCATATGCCGAATGTGGTGTTGATTTTATTTCCGTAGGTGCTTTAACACATCAAATAAATAGTATCGATTTAAGCTTAAAAGCCATATAATTTGAATCGATTTTTACAAAAAATAGTATCAACTAAAATAGTTCAAATTCCTTTGAATTTGTCTAAAAAGATTGTCGTACCAGGGTTTGATGGATTACCAATTTTTGATGTTATTAACTTTTTTGTTCAAGGCATTCAAAAAAGTTCATTAACTATGAGAGCATCTTCACTTGCCTTTCGTTTTTTCTTGGCTCTATTTCCATCTATAATATTTCTATTTGCACTAATACCCTATATTCCTATTGATAATTTTAGAGAACAACTTTTAGAATTAATCCAAAGCATACTCCCTGCACAAGCTAATGAACTCGCCAACACCACTATTGAAGAAGTTTTAAACGATAAAAATGACGGGCTACTTTCTTTTGGTTTCTTATTTGCATTATACTTAGCAAGTGATGGTGTTAATTCAATGATAATGGCATTTAACAATTCTTACCATGCAATAAAAAAAGGCAGTTATATAAAACGAAGGTTAAGATCTTTTTTATTATTAGCTATTCTAACATTTTTAATGGTGACGGCTATAGGCTTAATTGTCTTTAGCGAAACCATAACTATGCAACTGGTTCATGGCGGATACTTAGAGACCAATGTATCCATTTACTTATTAAAAATAGGGAAGCTGATTGTCTTATTACTATTGTTCTTTTTAGGCATATCGTCAATTTATTATTATGGAAACATTCAAAGTAATAAATTTAGGTTTATCTCTGCTGGATCAACGTTAGCAACCTTATTAAGTATTTTACTTTCTTCTGGATTTGCTTATTATGTGAACAACTTTGCCACTTACAACAAAGTTTATGGATCAATTGGCACGCTTATGGTTATCATGCTATGGCTATATTTTAATTCATTAGTTTTGCTTATAGGTTTTGAACTAAATGCAAGTATCAGCCATGCTAAAGAAGATAAATTAAATAACAGAAAGACATGAAAAATATAATTATCGTACTCATTATCTCATTAACTCAAGTTGGAATTACCAACGCTCAAAAAACTGTTGGTGGAGTTCCAATGCCTAAAAAACAAATGATAGGGAAAACAATTCTCACCCTAAATGGAGCAGGTGTACGGGAAAAGATGTTCATGGATTTGTACGCATGTGGTCTTTATCTTAAAAAGAATACCCATAGTGCTACCGAGATTATTGAAAGTGATGAGCACGCAGCAATTAAAATTCAAATCATATCTGGGTTAATTACTAGTAAAAAAATGACTGATGCCGTTGAGGAAGGTTTTAAAAATGCTACTGGAGGAAAAACAAAAGATATTCGTAAAGAAATTGATGCGTTCAAAGCTGTTTTTTCTAAAGAAGAAATAGAAAAAGGCGACATTTATGATATTATATATGTGCCAGAAAGAGGTGTCATTATCTTCAAAAATGGAAAAATTCAACCAATAATTGAAGGATTAGCATTTAAAAAAGCATTGTTTGGGATTTGGTTATCGAATAAACCTGCTGATAAAGACTTAAAAGAAGATTTATTAGGTAACGAGTAATAAACTTACTTATTTCTTAACTCCCCACTTCCTGTGTGCGTACTTACTGTTACAACAGGGCTACCGTAATAATCTATATTACCGATAGAGGTTAATTCAACCAAGAGGGTATTGTTTGCTGTCACAATAATATCTCCATAACCAGCATTATTAGTATGTACATTATTTGCACTCAGCCCACTAAGAAACTGCCAACCTTGTCTTCCCAAATAAGCATATAAATTATCAGTTGTTCCGCTCAAGGTAATATCAGCTGGCCCTGTATGTTGAATGACAGATACATCATTAGAGTTCAATTCTAAGTTAACACTACCTGTTCCTTTCCTCGTTTCAAATGTGAAATCTGGGAAATTAAGCGTATTTGAGCTTGTGATTATTCCCTGTCCAGTATAGTCCATATTTGTTAAATTAGGTATTGATAAGTGAACTATTATTGGCGTATCATAGTTTCTAAACAAACTACATTTATTATCACTCGATATCGTTAATTCATCTCCAGAAACAGTTGTTTTTATATAAGGTATTAGATTCTCTCCAGCCTCAATAACTAAACTTGCTTCATTATTTTGAGTAATTATAACATCAATGTTATCTTCTGTTTTTATTGATGTAACATCAGATGATATAACTCGTTGTTCAGTAATTATTTTACCAGTGCTTTTAAAACAACTTGATTCTTTTCCACATGAAAAGAAAACTAACGTAACAGCAGCTATGAACAAAATTTGATATTTAAATTTTAATACCATCTATTTAATATTATACCCTATGCCAACTTCTATAAAGTCAGCAACTGCAAAGTGAGTTTTCAATCCAGCATTTAAAAATAATTTATTATTCACATTAAACCTCATTGTAAATCTATTATAGATATCTCCATTTCCTTTATATTTAGAAAATACATAGCCCCCCATTTCTATCATAAGAGATATTTTACCAAAATCAAAAGAATAAATACCAACCAACCCAAACCTAAAATTGTCCATTCCACTTGGACTAGTTGTTGTATCATTAGCAATTAAATCAGATAAGGAGGTGTTGTAAAAGAAGTCTGCTCCAAATCCAAACGAGCTCTTTTCCGCTCGAGTTTTAATTATGTTAAATGAGTAAGATGACACAAAATATTTTGGACCTTCCACAGGAGGAATTTCTTTTATTCCAACGCCCAGCATTATACTTTTAGTCCATTTATGGGGCCTTTCTTCTATTTCATTTACAAGAACCTTTTCCTTTTTTCCAAAATTATAGGATAGTCCCGTGTTTATGGAAAATACATTGACTCCCAAATTAGGCCTTGAATAGGACCCATTCGAAAAATGAATGAATGAAACTCCTGCAGAAGTCCTTAATGCATCGCTCAATTTAATGGACCAGCCCATATTCGCATAAATCAATACATTGAAATGAGATCCAATAGCGATGTTTTTAAAATTGGTTTCTCTATCAAAGGGCT
Organism: Flavobacteriales bacterium; assembly: GCA_029262875.1. Lineage (GTDB taxonomy): Bacteria > Bacteroidota > Bacteroidia > Flavobacteriales_E > Vicingaceae. The sequence continues at coordinate 7,963 of JAJCYO010000066.1, read as the reverse complement.
TTTCTATATACCCTAAACCATATCCTATTTTTAACCGCCAATTAATTTTCCTCCTATTAAGTGGGATTTCTATAAAAGGGAAAATACCATACCCCATTCCAATTTCTTGCTCATTCCCCATATTTATAGCTAAAGCAGACACTCCCATTTTTGGATAATTATATAGTTGTTGCCAACTTTTTTCACCTATAGTAGATTTATAAAATGACAACTCATAAGCCTGAGAATGCCCCTCAATAATTTCGTTTACCTGAGGTCTATGCGGTAAAATGGATCCATGATGAAATGTCCCTTTTGCACCGATAGAAAATATTTCATCCTGTGAAAAACCTTTTACAAAAAGTAAAAGACAAAGAATTAATAACAAACAATTATGGTGTACTTTTATCACAAAACAAATTTAGAATAAAAATTGGCTGTACCAATGAATGAAAAATTAGTTGCTTTCGAAAGGTTATTAAACATCATGGATGAGTTAAGGGAAAAATGTCCCTGGGATAAGAAACAAACCATGCAAAGCTTAAGGCACCTAACCATAGAGGAGACTTATGAATTAACAGATGCTATTATTGAAAACGACTTAGGCGAAGTGAAAAAAGAGTTAGGTGATATCATGTTACACCTTGTTTTTTATGCTAAAATAGCATCTGAAACCAATACATTCGACATTGCTGATGTTCTTAATTCAATTTGTGAAAAATTAATTCATCGGCACCCTCATATTTATGGTGACGTTAAAGTAACTGACGAAGAAGAAGTAAAAGCAAATTGGGAAAAACTAAAATTAAAAGAAGGTAAAAAATCTGTTTTAGAAGGTGTTCCAAAATCGCTTCCTTACCTTGTTAAAGCTGTTAGAATACAAGATAAAGCAAGAGGTATTGGATTTGATTGGGATAATAAAGAACAGGTTTGGGACAAAGTGAATGAAGAAATTGATGAATTTAAACTGGAAGTAGATAACAAAAGTGATAAGATTGAAGATGAATTTGGTGATGTTCTTTTCTCTCTAATCAACTATGGTAGGTTTTTAGAACTTAATCCTGAAGATGCTTTAGAAAAAACAAATAAAAAATTTATTAAACGCTTTCAATATATGGAAGCAGAAACAAAAAAAGAAGGTAAAACATTAAGTGAAATGTCGTTAGACGAAATGGACGTTTATTGGAATAAAGCCAAGAAATTATAATAACTCATATTATCTCATTATTTTTAGCTTCGAAATTTAGATATAGACTATGGACAATTTATTAGTAAAAAATTCATTAAAGCACATAGGTGCAATCTTCTTGCTATTTGTGTTATCCGTTGTATATTTTTATCCTGAAACTCAGGGAAAAAAAATACCAAGTCATGATGGTGTAAGTGCAGTATCTAATTCCAAAGAAGCTAGAGACTTTCAAGAAAAAGGAGAAACTATTTTATGGAGCAGTCGTGTGTTTTCTGGTATGCCTCTATTTCAAATTGCTTATAATGTTAAATCTAACTTAGTAAGAAAGGCAGAAGTTTACAGAAAAATTATGGGCGTAAATATGAGTATGATGTTTGCACTAATGCTTGGCCTTTACATCTGTCTAAGTTTGTTTGGATTAAGATATGAGCTGAGTTTAATAGGTTCCATTGGTTTTGGATTATCTACTTGGTTTATGCTCTCCGTTGAAGCCAGTCATTCGACTAAATTATTTGCAATATCATACATCGCCCCCTTAATTGGTTCCATTTATTACGCTTATAGAAAACAACTTTTATTAGGAGGCATTTTGACGAGCTTGTTCTTATGTTTGGCTATAGCTGCCAATCACATACAGATTGTGTATTATTCTCTGTTTTTCATTTTTATTCTTGCCATTTTTGAACTCATACATTCCATTAATACAAAAGAAGTTAGTGGCTTTTTTAAAAAATCAGTTATTCTAATTGCTTTTGGTATTTTAGGAATACTTCCTAACACCACCCTGCTATGGACTACCTATGATTATGCGGAAGAAACTACACGATCCGGCAATTCGGAGTTAACTAAAGTTGGAGATGAATCTAAATCTGAAGGTGCTGGGTTTGATTACTCTATGCGATGGAGTTATGGTAAAGCAGAATCGTTTAATTTTCTAATTCCTGGATATGGAGGAGGAGGATTGAAGCTCGATGATGGCTCTGCCACCTTTGAAGAGTTTAGACAAAAGGGAATTCCTAAAGCACAAGCTTTAGATGCTTTAAAAAATGTTTACAATTACTATGCTGGTCCTGATGGAAATACTGGACCGACTTATTTAGGTGCTGTCTTGTTGTTCTTATTTCTTCTAATGTTCTTTGTTGAAAAAAGTAAGGTAAAATGGATGCTACTATCCGTAATCATTTTAACACTAATGTTCTCATGGGGAAAAAATTTATTATGGTTAAATGAATTTTTCTTTGATTATTTTCCTTTGTTCAATAAATTTAGAACCCCTTCCATGTGGTTATCTATGGTAATTATATGCGTGAGTATTGGATCAATGCTTACCCTTAAGAATTTGTTTGAAGGTACTTATGATAAGAAAAACTTAAAAAATGGGCTGTATGCAGTTGGAGGTTTTTTAGGCATTATTCTGTTGTATTTTTTACTGATGGGATCGGGTATGGATTTCACCAGTTTAGCAGATGCTGGATTAGAGCAAGCAGGATTTCCAATAGACACTATTATTCAAGATAGGATTGATGCACTACAAAGTGATGTACTTAGAAGTTTAATCTTAATTGCATTAACGTTTGGTGTAATATGGTGGATGGCCTTTAAAAATCTTAAAAATACGAGCTTGACATTTTTGATTTTTGGTGTTCTCATTTTGTTCGATATGTGGACGGTTGGTAAAAGGTTTATGAATGAAGATGATTTTGCAAAACACAAAAACTATGATAATATGGTTCCAGTTAGTGGAGCAGACAACCAAGTAAATTTAGACAAAGATCTTAGCTGTAGGATTTTTAATGTAACTGCTCAAAGTGGCCCATTTGCAGATGCCATTACATCTTACCATCACAAGTCAATTGGCGGATATTCTTCAGTTAAATTGTATCGTTATCAAGATTTAATTGAACACCACATTTCTAAAAACAACATGAATGTAATAAATATGTTGAACACAAAGTATTTCATTACAGGAAAACCGGGTCAGGAAATGGCGCAACAAAACCCTGCAGCTTTAGGGAATTGTTGGTTTATTAATGAAATACAATGGGCAAAAAATGCTGATGAAGAAATGGCTGCATTAACTGATTTTAATCCCTCTACAACTGTTGTAATTGATGAACGGTTTAAAGATCAAATAGGCAATCTAACGATTACACCAAATCCTCAGAATAAAATAGAATTAACTTCGTTTCATCCTGATAAAATGGGGTATACAAGTAATTCGACTGGAGAGCAATTTGCAGTTTTTTCTGAAGTTTGGTATAAAGGAAATGAAGATTGGAAGGTAACCATTGATGGAAAAAAATCTGAAATGATTCGAGTAAATTACCTATTAAGAGGCTTAAAAATTCCTCCTGGAAACCATCAAATAGAATTTATATTCCATCCAATACCACATTACACAGGAAATATGATTACAACGGCATCTTCTATTTTACTAATTTTACTCTTAATTGGATTGCTTGGATTACACTTCAAGAATAGTAAGAATACAAAAGAACAACCTCAAGAAGATTAGGTATTGGATCAAAAAAAACTTCAAAATTTATGAACACTTTTTTACCACCTAAATCAATTTAGATTAACATTCAGATAATTTACTGATTAGGATTCCCATAATACACCTCTAAAATCCCTTTACGGTTGGGATAAATTTCATAACTTGTGAACCACTAAAAATCACATCTTTATGAAATTATTTGACTTTACTGCTACTAATAGCAGAAGTAAGCTAACCTTTTGTATAACACTATTTATTGTTTCTTTAATTCCAATCCATGCTGTTGCACAGCTTGATGTGGAACATTATATTCCTGCCTTGTTTGGTAGAGAAGATAAAGGGGATCACTATATCGTTTTAAGTACACCGACAACAACCCCATTTGTAGTTACAATCACTGATGGTTCAGGAAATGTTATTGCTACACCAACTATTTCTAGTGCAGCATCTTCATCATATTTTTTAGGTTCGGGAGATGCTACTGAGTTTTTAGTGACAGAAGCCGAATTAAACACTGTAATGATAAACCATGGTTTAATTCTTACTGCTGCCGAACCATTTTATGTCAACATTAGAGTTTTTGCCAATCCACAAGCTGGGTCTTTAACATCTAAAGGATCTCAAGCTGCTTTCGGTAAAGATTTTTGGACGGGGCACATGTTTAATAATAATGGACAAGATTTTAGAAAAAGTAATGGCTTTGGTATTATGGCTACAGAAAATAATACTACCATAAACATAGGTAACATTAGCCCAGGAGTAATTTTTAGGGGAACAACGCCAATTGGCATCCCTTTAACCTCTCCAAATGTCACTATAGTTCTTAATGCTGGAGAATGTTATGTCATGTCTGCTTTTATGGATGAAGCTGGACAAACCAACAATGTAAATGGTATCAATGGAACACACATTACTGCAGACAAAAATATTGTTGTGAATTGTGCTACATGGTTAGGAGGAAACCCTTTAGTAGGAGGGACCCCAAGTGTAGGTAGAGATTTAGGAATTGACCAAATTGTTCCCGTTGAAACTGTTGGTGATGAATATGTTTTAATAAAAGGGGAAGGTATTGATAACGAAAAAACCATTGTTGTTGCAACTGCAGCCAATACTGATATATTTTTAGACGGAAATCCAGTTCCTATTACGACCTTAGCAAATCCTGGAGATTATTATGTGGTTGATGGAAGTACTTTCTCTGTAAATGATAATCTTTACCTGACATCTTCTTCACCAGTTTATTTATACCAAATGACGAATGGTGGTAATGGTGCTACGGATGATAATGAAAGACAAAATGGATTAATGTTTTTACCCCCAGTTGGATGTTCTGGAGGGAAAAATGTTTTCTTACCAAATGTAGACTCCATTGGAACAGCATTTATTAACATTATAGCTGACGCTGGAGCCAACGTTTATGTAGATGGTGTTCTTCAAGGTGCAGGAGATCCAATTATAGGTACTACTAATTATGTAACTTATAAATTGACCAGTGGGTTTAATGGTGATATCACTGTTACAAGTGACAAACTAATCAGGGTTGCCCTTATCAATTTAAGTGGAAACATTGGAGCTTCAGGATATTTTTCTGGATTCACGAAAGATGTTTCTGTCCAAACAAATACGGTAAATGGAAACAACATTGCGCTTGAAGGATGTATTGATGCAAGTTTCACTTTTGGGATCGATGCTCCTGCCGCAACACCAACTGTAATTACTTATCAAATATGGGGGAGTGCTACCAATGGGGTTGATTACACCCTAATTGATACTACAGTAACAATACCGGCTGGACAAACACAAGCAAGCATTATTATTAACTCTATTCAAGATGGAATTACTGAAGGACAAGAATCGATTTTCATTGTTTACCAACCTGATTTATGCTCGCCTTTAGATACTGCTTTCTTATACATAGATGATGCCCAACCAATTGTATTTACACTTAATGAAACTGATTTAAATTGCTTTAATGATAGTACCGGTCAAATATTAGTAAACGCAAGTGGCGGTTTCCCTCCTTATACTTACGAAGTAACATTCCCTCAAGGAAATCAGGGGACTTACACGGTTAATCCAATTACGGGATTGCCAGCTGGAACTTATTCTGTTCAAGTTTATGACATCTATGGATGTAAAGCAGATGCATTAGTTATTGGTGGTGTTTTTGATGCAGATACGACTTTCCTTCCAGATGGATCTGGAGTAACATATACGACTCAAATCCCTATTGCAGGTTTTGGTTCTGGCGAAACAATAGATAGTCTGTCCCAAATCTTACAGATATGTGCAACTATGGAACACTCCTATTTAGGTGACTTAGAGCTCAAGGTAATTGCTCCTACTGGACAGAGTGTTGTTTTAAAACAACAAAACGGTGGTGGATCTTGTGATTTAGGTGAACCTATTGCTACTGGACCGGTTGATGGTGCTGCTGGTTCTCTTTTAACCAACCCTGGAATCGGATATCAATACTGCTGGAATTCAAACCCAACTTACGTAACAATGGTTGGGGAATCGAATAATTTCACTCGAAATTATACCGATGGTATGGGTAACAACTATACAGACAATTATTTACCAGCAGGTTCTTATCAATCTTTTGATCCTTTAGGAAATCTAATTGGAGCTACAATGAATGGTAACTGGACCATGGAAATTACTGATCAATTTGCTTTAGACAATGGTTATGTTTTTGAATGGAATGTTAGTTTAGTTGGTACAGCTCCAGATACGTTGGTAGTTATCAATGAACCTGATTCTATCCAAATGAATGGATTTATAACACAAGCACAATGTGGTGGAAATGATGGAGCAATTAATTTGACTGTTAATGGTGCTTATGGACCATGGACATTCTTGTGGAGTAATGGTGCTACAACTGAAGATATTTCTAATCTTACTGCCGGAAATTATACAGTGGTGGTAACAGATACAACAGGATGTTCAGATTCTATAACATTTAACTTAAATAACATCAGTAGCATGAACATTACCTCATCTGTTACACAGGTGACTTGTGCTGGAGGAAATAATGGAGCCATTGACGTAACAACATCAGGCGGAACATTACCTTATACTTTCTCATGGGATAACGGAGCAAACACTGAAGATATATCAAACCTTACAGCTGGCACTTATGTCATCACAATAACTGACAGTGCAGGTTGTCAGTTCTCTGATAATATTTCAGTTGGAACCCTCCCTCCTATTGTTATTGCATTAAATAATTCAAGTAATGAGTTTTGTGGACAAGTAAATGGTTCTATCGACATTAATGTATCTGGTGGTTCAGGATCTTATGGTTATGCCTGGGATAATGGAGCAAGTACGGAAGACTTAACAAACATCGCTGGTGGAACATATGAAGTTACTGTTACTGATGGAAATGGTTGTCAAACGGTTCAAAGTTTTAGTATTGTTAATGATGTTTCTAATTGCACTGCTTATTGTTTCTTAACTGTTTCATCTTCAGTTACTGATGAAAACTGTGGTGATGGTACAGGTGCTATTGATGTAACGGTGAATCAGGCAACACAACCTTATATCGTGTCTTGGAATACTGGAGATACCATAGAAGATATTTCTAATTTAAGTGCAGGTACTTATACAATTACTGTAACTGATGCCAATCAATGTGTCGAAGTGGTTAACATTGTTGTTGGAAACAATACTGGTAACCTTACCATTTCTTCAAATCAAACGAGCAACGAAAATTGTGGAAATGCAGATGGTTCTATTGACATAACAGTTACTGGTGGAACGCTCCCATATTCATTCTCTTGGGATAATGGTGCCACTACTGAAGACATCTCTAATCTTGCTGCAGGAAATTACACCATTACCATAACAGATGGAAATGGCTGTACATTTAATACAACGTATACTATTTTTAACAATACAGGAAATCTTGCAGCAAGTGCCGTTGTTGCAAACGAAGTTTGTGGTAATAGTGCTGGAACAATTAACCTAACAGTAACTGGTAATGCTGGTACATTATCTTTCCTATGGAGTAATGGTGGAACTACAGAAGATTTAACCAACTTATCAGCTGGGTTATACTCTTGTACTATTACGGATGCAAATGGTTGTGTTTTGGTTACACCTGGATATAATGTAATTAATGAATCGAGTACATTATTGTTATCGAATACGGTTGTCACAAATGAAAACTGTAACAATGGGCAAGGTGATATTGACATTACCATTCAAGGCGGAACTCCACCAATAACTTACTTATGGAATACTGGAGCAACGACAGAAGACATCTCTGGATTATCAGCTGGAACTTATTCATG
>JAJCYO010000065.1 GCA_029262875.1 Flavobacteriales bacterium | reverse complement strand
TGTTAATAGCACAACTGGATGGGCTGTTGGAAATGCAGGAACTGTACTCAAAACAACTGATGCAGGTCTAAATTGGCTTCCAGAAGTTAGCGGAACAACTAACGATATCTTTTCCATCAGTATGCGAAACGCAACATTAGGATGGTTTTGTGGGAAAAATGGAACCATACATGTATATGCAATTAATCAACCAACAGACGTAGATGAACTATTGTCGAGCGTTTCCGCTAAGGTATATCCAAATCCAGCAAAAGAGTATGTAGAGATAGAATTGCCTGAAGTGGGAAATTGGAAAATACAGTTGTATGATATTAGAGGTAGGGTGGTTTATACTGAAAGCATAAAAAATAATAAAAAAGCTGTGGTAAGCAAAGGAGAGTTGATGACTGGTCTTTACTTTGTGAAAATAATATTAAAAGGAGGAAAGACTATTCATCAGAAAATTGTTTTTGAATAAATAGTAAAAAGATGCTGATTATATTTATTGGAATGAAAAAAATAATTAGGATTTTCCAACTTTTTTGATTTTGATTGCTCTTATATAGTACAGTTGAGTTAATAACATATCTAAACAACCTAAGTGGTGATGAATTTTTAGGATTGTCCCAACGATTTGATAGGGTTACCACTTGGTTGTTTAGAGTTATAACTTAACCTTTAAAATATGTATTAACTTAAATTAATTATTATGAAAATTAGAAATTTATTAATGGCAGGTCTGTTTTGTTTTGGATTAACATTCGTATCATGCAGTAAAGACAGTTGTAAAGAATGTACTGGATGTAACACACTTCCAGCAGCAACATTGTGTGAAGATGACTTTGAAGCGACAAGCAACTATGACGACCAAGTCGCAAATTATGAATCTGATGGCTGTACTTGTAGCACGAAATAAAGCTTATGCTTTGTTTTCTATTTAGTTAATAATAATGCTACCCCCTCACAAATTGTGAGGGGTTTTTAATCACTGGAACTATGAAAAAAAGTTTATTTATCTTGATTCTGCTATTAATAAATAGCCATGTTTTCACTCAAACCACAGATAACCAATTATGGACAGGTGCATCTATAGGGTTAAAGCTAAATAAAAAATTCACTGTCAGTTTAAGAGAAGAATTTCGTTTTGATAATAATATGTCTTCTCGCAAATCAATTTTTACTGAAATAGGAGTTAAATACAAATTGAATAAACATTTTTCCTTTGTTCCAAGATTTAGGATCATAAACATCCCTTTAAAAAAGGATAAAAAAAGAATTTCATTTGATGCTTATTATTCTTGGAAAAAAAAGAAATTCCCCGTATCCTTTAAATATAGGTTTAGAATACAAGACACTAAAAAATTTAATTCTAAAAAGCAAGGAAGAGATTTTATACGGAACAAATTTACTATTGGATACAATGCTACCAAATTGGTAGATCCTTTCTTTGCTTATGAAATATACTTTAGGTTTGATGGTAAAAATGAATTTAGAAAAAATAGATTCACATTTGGATTAGATTGGAAACTAAATAAGAAAATGAGCTTAACAACCTACTACCGAATACAAGACGATATAAATGTAAAAAAACCAGATAAGATAAAAGTTATCGGATTGGCTTTCTCTTACAACCTTTCTTTAATCAAAAAAAGTGCTGAATAATTATTTATATAACATAACCTTAACATTAAGTTAAAAATAAATAAATACATTTGAAACAACATAACAAGAATAACTATCGTCTAAAATTCAATTTTAGACTCACCCAACAAACAAAATATTTTTTATGAAAAAATTTACATTATCTCTTTTAGCTCTTATTTCTTTTTTTACATTAACCTCTCAGAATATTGTTAATTCAAGCTATTCTTCTCAAATTTCTAAAGAATATGCCAGTTCTAAAAATGGGCAAATTGCAACAAACACCATTTTGCCTAATGTTCCTGCTAATAGAACCTGTTATACAATGGAGAACGATGCAAAGTTACGTGCACAATTTCCGAACATAGGTACCTTAGAGGATTTTGAAATATGGTTGCAGCAAAAAATACAGGAACGCCAAACAATGAAATGGCCTGGTGCTGCAAATATCACGATTCCAACTATAGTGCATATTATTCATGATGGGGGTCCCAGTAACATAAGCCAAGCGCAAGTCAATTCACAGTTTACTGTATTAAATGAAGATTTTAGAAGAAACAATCCAGATACAAATTCTGCTGTTGCTACTGCATTTCAAAATGTGGCAATAGATACCAAAGTTGAATTTTGTCCTGCTTTAGTAGATCCCTTTGGTACTTCGTTAACTGAGCCAGGAATTGAAAGAATTCTTTACAGTACAATAGGAGGATTAGCAGCACCACCATATCCTGCACAGGGTGCAGCAATAGAAGGAAATATTAAGCCTAATACCATTTGGGATCCTACCAGATATTTTAATATTTGGGTATTAGAAATGAGTGGAGGTGTTTTAGGCTACGCTCAATTTCCAACAGGATCAGGGTTGCCAGGACTAGGTTTTGGAGGAGCTGCTAATACTGATGGAGTAGTAATAGGTTTCAATTTTTTCGGAAGTGTTGGAGCTGTATCTCCTCCATATAATTTAGGAAGAACTGCAACGCATGAAGTTGGACACTGGTTGGGGTTAAGACATATCTGGGGAGATGCTGCTTGTGGTAATGATTTTTGTAATGATACGCCTACGCAGCAAGGAAGTAATTTCGGTTGTCCTGGCTTCCCGAGTGTTACATGTGGAAATGGACCAAATGGTGACCAACATAATAACTATATGGATTATACGGATGATGCCTGTATGAATATGTTTAGTGTTGATCAAAATACAAGAATACAAACAGTTATGGCTAATAGTCCTAGAAGAGTTGAACTGTTAACATCAAATGTCTGTAATCCCAATGCTCCACCCATCTGTAGTTTTACAAGTAGTGTTACTACTGTAACTCAAGGAGGTACAGTATCATATACTTCTGGTGCTGCTGGTGCTACTTCTTGGAGTTGGACATTCCCTGGGGGAACACCTGCAACTTCTACAGCCCAAAATCCTGTGATCACATATAACACAGCAGGAACTTATAATGCAACATTAATTGCAACTAATGCTTTTGGTTCATGTACGTTAACTGTACCTAATTATATGACAGTAGTACCTTCTACAGGTTGTGATACCTTAAACTTTCCTCCTCCAGGAACATTAACAGTTTATACTGGTGGTGGTGGATATGTTGCAGGGTGGAATACTACCTATCAGGATGTATCAAAAGCGGAATATTTTTCAGCTGCATCCCATACTCCTTATACTCACGTTACAGGTGGTATATTTGGTTTATATAGTGCGGCTGATGGAGGAAATGGAGCGACAGTAGATTTTAATGTTTGGGATGCGACTGGTGCTGGAGGATCTCCTGGAGCAATTTTAGGAACAGTAAATATTCCTCTAACCATCTTAAATTCTAACCCTGCTGGTATTGAAAATACGTTAATACAAATTTTATATCCTAATCCTATTAATGTAGGTGCTACAGATTTTTATTTTGGATTAACAATGAACGGTTTTGGAGGAGGAGACTCTTTAGGTATAACATCAAATACTAATGGGGATAGTGCTCCTGCTACGGCTTGGGAAGAATGGGGAGCTGGAGCTGGAGGAGGTTGGTATGCTTTTGATAATGCATCAAGTTGGGGGTTAGGAGTTTCTCAATTTATGTCCCCTTATATGACAGATGTTCCTCCTACTGCGGCTTTAACAGCAACCCCATCTACAGTTTGTGTAGGTGATTCAATAGTCTTTGATGGATCTACATCTGTAAATGCTGTAGGATACAACTGGTCTTTCCCTGGAGGGGCACCAGCAACAAGTATAAATGTATCACAAAATGTAGCTTATGCTGTTGCTGGAAATTATACTGCTTATTTAATAGCTCAAGGTGCTTGTAGTGCTATTTCTGTAGACAGTATTGCAATTACAGTTAATCCAAGTGAGGATCCAACATTTAGTTATTCTGCATCGAATTATTGTCAGAATGACCCAGATCCAACCCCAACAATTACTGGAACACCAGGTGGCACCTTCTCAAGTACACCAGTAGGTTTAAGTATTACTGCTGGAACAGGAGTTATAGATGTTAGTTTATCCACCCCTGGGACTTATGGAATTTTATATACTACCCCAGGTGCATTATGCCCAGATACACTAACTGTATTTGTAACCATTGACCCTAATGAAGATCCTACATTTAATTATTCTGCTGTTAGTTATTGTCAGACTGATCCTAATCCAACCCCAACAATTACTGGAACACCAGGTGGCACCTTCTCAGGTACACCAGCAGGTTTAAGTATTACTGCTGGAACAGGAGTCATTAATTTAAGCTTAAGCACTGCTGGAACTTATGGTGTTTTATATACGACACCTGGAATAGGATGTCAAGATACTTTAACTGTTTTTGTAACCATTACAACATCAGATGATCCAACATTTGTTTATGCAGATTTCTGTGCTGGTTCAGGAGGAGCACCAGGATTGATTAATACACCTGGAGGAACATTTAGTTTCAATCCAAATCCAGGAGATGGAGCAACAATAACTCCAGGAGGAATTATTGCAAATGAGGTTGCAGGAAGTACGTATAATGTTCAATATACGACTCCAGCTGGACCATGTCAGGCTAGTTTAACAATAGCTGTGAATGTTGGAACTCCGGCAAATGCAGGAACGAATACAACGATGACTGCATGTAGTACAGATGGTACAACAGATTTATTTACCTTATTAGGTGGAGCCGATGCAGGAGGCGTATGGTCGCCAGCGATGGCATCTGGAACAGGCGTGTTTGATCCAGGGGTAGATGCAGGAGTAGTTTATACTTATACCGTAACGGGAGTAGCACCATGTGCCAATGCAACAGCAACAGTAGGAGTAACAGTGAACACTGCACCAAATGCAGGAACCAATACAACTATGACAGCGTGTAGTACAGATGGAACAACAGATTTATTTACCCTATTAGGAGGAGCTGATGCAGGTGGCGTATGGTCGCCAGCGATG
>JAJCYO010000064.1 GCA_029262875.1 Flavobacteriales bacterium | reverse complement strand
AAAACACCTTATGAAGAGCTAATGTGTCACTTAAAAAAATGAAATAGTAGTCAACTTTTAATTGAAGTAGCACAGTATTAAAATAAGTGTTCAGCACTCTACAAGAGTAAAATACTGGTGCTGCACAAAATTAACAAGAAGTAACTTAAGCTAATTTTATCCAAGGTTTCATTCCAAATTATTCACGAAGTTTCTTCTATATGTCGGGTGGGATTTTTTTGATAAAGATTAGAGAAAATTAAGGATACATTGAACTTTAGGTTTTATCTACAGGAATCATTAACCTTTTTATAACTTGTTTTTTCTATAGAAGGTTATTGATTTTTAAAAACTCTTTTTATAACTATTTTTTCACCAGCGCTGAGCTGTAAAAAATAAATTCCATTGCCATAAGTTGTAATGTCTATTTCTATTTTTTGACTTTCTTTAGGAATAATGGTATCCACTATTTTTTTAGTATGCATGTCTAAAACGATCACTTCAATAGGGTTATTTATTTCTGTTCCTTTTTCTATGGTAAATTTTCCAGTATTCGGATTAGGATAAATGAGGATATCTAATTCGTTTTCATTTTCATCAATACCAACACAAAGGTTAACAGTTATTATAGTTGTATCGTCATTAACACAGCCATTTGTATCAACTAAACTGTAAATAATATTATGAGTTCCTACTCCTCCTATAATCGGGTCAAAACTCCCTCCAATTATACCATTTCCAGAATAGGTTCCTCCTACAGGCGACCCAATTGGTAAAACAACAGTGTTTCCATTACTGCATAAAGTGTCAGGGTTAAAAGAGTTAATACTCACAAGTGTAGGAGTAAAATAAAATACATTAATAGTATCTCTTTTATTGCCACAAGAATTGCTAACATTTACCCAATACTGGCCGGGTTGTGCGAGATTTAAAGTAGGATTGGTAGAATTGTCTTGCCATAAGTAACTTGCATTTGTGAAACTTGCATCAAGGATTAAGACATCTCCTTGGCATAACGTGGTGTCATTACCCAAATTGGCTGTTGGAGCAGTAGTATAGCTAATAGTTATACTATCGGTTGTGCTACAGTTGTTTACGGTTACAGTAACCCAATACGTTCCTGCTAATGTTACACTAAATATTGAATCAGTTGACGCATCTTGCCATAAATAACTTGCCCCTGGAGTAGATGCATTGAGCACAATTTCTTGGCTTGGACAAAGTGTGGAGTCATTACCAATATTAATTATTGGTAGAGGGGTGTAGTTTATGATTATTGTATCAGATGCTGTACATATACTATGGGAAGCCTCTAACCAATAAGTTCCAGCAGCATTAACGGTAAAAGCACTATCGGTAGAGCCATCTTGCCATAAAAAACCGGCATAAGATGGTGAGGCGCTTAAGGTTAAAATATCTCCTTGGCACAATGTGGTGTCTATACCTAATCCGTTAAATTCAAATGGTTTGATATGGATGACAACGGAAAAAGTATCAATGGTCAATCCATTAAATGTAATTAAAGTGATCAAATAATTACCTGAACCCAAAAAATAGTGAACAGGAGTGTTTAGAATAGAAGTGTTATTAAAACCACTTAATGTATCTCCAAAATCCCACTTTAAAGAATCTAACCCTGGTATAGTATTATTAAATAAAGCAGTATCTCCAAAACACAAATTTGTATAATCAAAAGGCTCAAAAAAACGGTTTAACGGTGGTAAACCTAATTTTGAATTCATCCCACTTAGGTAAAATCCGTTTATATTGAAATTACATGCTAAACCTAAATTATTAGGGTTTTCAACAACACCAATGGAATCAACATTATTTCCATCAGTTCTATAAATTTTATGATCAGGTCCTAATTGGATTGTTCCAGGATTTGAAAATTGATTACTAAAAAGACTAACTCTTGAATTGATAATGGCAGTATTAGAACCTGCAAGCAAATTGTATTGGTAAAAATCTTTTGTATTAATACCAACTGCAATTTCACCTAAGGATAAGTATAGCAAATTTCCATTGGGAGAAAATTCTACCCCATAAGGTGATCCATTAGTACTCCCAGAAAAATTAGTATCTAGTAATAAATTGCTTAAAATTCCCGTAGAGTTATCAAAATCAAAAATCTCCATGGTGTGTAAATACGTATGCGAAACAGCTATTTTACTCCTTTCTGGAGAAGCTTTCATGTGTCCGATTGCATTATAATTACTTGGTACAGGTCCAGTAGGTATATACAGGCCAACATCACTTGCCACAGGAATCATGTTTAAGCCAGAAGATGTTAGTAAATATGCTAAAAAGCGACTACTTGTGTCTCTATGAGTTATAATCCAAAAGTCCTCATTATTATAGTGTTTAACAGCAATTACTTTCTCTTCAACAGGAGTAGTAATCAAATTATTTATAGAAATAAACCCGCCTAAACCTGAGTTTAATGTCATATCTACAATGGAATAACGTAAACCATTTGGTCCAGCAAAATCATCTGTAGTAAAGATGTAATAAAGCGTACTGCTTCCTGGTTTTTGAACAATTAAAGCTGCCTCGGTACTACTTGCTCCTCCCATCAATGAACTGGTCATTATTGTATGATTTTTATTCCAAACTTTATCCCCATCGGTATAAAACAATAAGCTTCCATTTGAGTCTGCTACTGAAGCGCAACCTTCAAGAATATTTAATTGTCCATCAGTTAATGCAGTTCTTGTATTGTTATTGAAATCAATACCTGCCTGATCTCCAAAATACCAAATATTGCTTTCTTTTTGGGCAAAAGAAAAGTTGCCAATAAAAATCAAAAGCAAAAGTATGTTAAACTTGGTTATCATTCGCTGTAAATCTATCTATACTGTCTATTTTATTTTTTTTTACGAATAAAGATACTGATTTTAAATTTTTATAGGATTACGATATAAATATTTATTGGCGTTCTATTCTTTTAAAAACCATTTTATGACCTGTCTTTTATATAAGATTTCATCTCTTTTTAGAAAGTTGCTACCGTTAATAAGCAAAACAGCACCGTTAATACAAAAAATGGCCACTTTCTTTTAAATCGACTAAATCCCTAATAAATTAGAGGAGAATGTTGATTTAAAACGCTTGATTAAAGTAAAAGAACATAGCAAAGCATCGCTGCTTAAAAAGAAGCTTAAGGAGTTGGAGAACCAATTGCTCCAAACTCAAAAAAAACTACAGCGAGAATCTGAATACAACAATCATTTAGAATCCATTATAGATGAAAACAAGATTGCCAAAAAATCAACTACCATTGCGATTAAGAGTGCTACCAAAATTGAGTTTGTTCAGGCAGATGATATTATTAGCTGTGATGCCGATGAAGGGTACACCCATGTTCAACTCAAGGACGGTAGAACCATTACCGCAGCAAGGGCACTAAGCACTTTTGAAGCTGTACTGGAAGGCCATTCTTTTTTTAGAATTAGCAAGAGTCATATTGTCAATATCAAACACATTGTTACTTTTCACAAAGACAAAAACCAAATTTTGTTACACGGCAATATTTTATTGGATGTTGCCAGAAGAAGAAGGGTTGAATTCTTGAAAACCCTGTAAACAACCGTTAAATAAAAAAATGAACCATGGCTAACCCTCATCGTTAGTTCTCAATAATTTAGAAGCACAAACTATAATTCGTGTTTCAATGAAAATCAAAAAATACAAGAGATTAAAAGCCTTTTCCATGCTCCAAATCATGGGGGCTATTTTAATAGCAGGAATATTAACTGCATTGGCCGTTCCTTCTATTATGAAGGCAGTAACTAAAGCCAAACAAGGAGAAGCCAAAAGCCAGCTGGAACATTTATACTCCTTGGAACGATTATATTTCTTAGAGTTTTCCAAGTATTCTCCAGAATTAGAAACCATCGATTTTGAACAACAAACTTTGGTAACCGAAGAAGGTGGAGCACGTTACAAAATTGAAATTGTAGAAGCAGGGACTACCACATTTACAGCAAGAGCAACTGCCGTTCAAGATTTTGATGGTGATGGTGTGTTTAACATGTGGGAAATTAACCAGGACAGGAAGTTAACCGAAACACAAAAAGATTAATGGAAATAATACTATTAATCATATTAATAAGCTTATTAGCCGTTGTTGTTTTTCAAGATTTTAAGCACAGAGCAATTAGTTGGTTTTTAATTCCCTTACTTTTTATGGGGTTTATAGGTTATGCGATACTGACCATAGAAGTAGGGGCGTTAATCACTTATATTGGAATTAACCTATACATTGTTTTTAGCACCTTATTAGGGGCTACCTTAGTGATTTCCATTAAAAACAAAAAGATTACCAACATCATTAATACTTATTTGGGTTTAGGAGACATCTTATTCTTTGTGGTGTTGGCTACCGTATTTTCTCCCATTAATTTTGTACTGTTTTTTATAGGAAGTATGGCTATTGCCTGTATCGTTTATGGAGGAATTGCCCTCTTTAAAAAGAAGGAGATATTGACTCCTTTAGCCGGAGCAATGAGCGTGCTGTTAATCATCGTCATGGTTGTAGGACAGTTTGTACCAAGCTTCGAGTTTTACCAAGACATTATCTTTTCCTTTTGAGCGGTACAGATTACATAGCATTGAATGCAGAAATGCAGCAGACCATTACCACCGATCAGGCATGGCATTACCACATTGTTCCAAAATCGATGGATGAAAACAATTTTGTGTTTTATGCGGATGAGGCTAAAATGAATTCGAGCTTGAGTGATGAATTGGAAATGATTTTTGGATTAACTGTAAACATTGTTCCCGTTTCATCAGAAAAAATAAACAAGACCTTAGGCAAGTACTACCGTTTAACCTATAAAAATAAAACAGCAGAAACAGTAAGTTTTGACAGTACCAATCAAGAAGATTTTGTTTACAAACTCATTGTAGAAGCAGATTACTTGGGGAGTAGTGATATCCATATCGAAAAGTATGAAGAACGTTGTCGAGTAAGACTAAGAATAGATGGAAAGTTGATTGAGAAATATGTGATTCATTCAGATGATTATCCCTCTTTGGTCAACAAGCTAAAGATACAAGCCAACCTTGATATTGCTGAAAAAAGATTGCCACAAGATGGTAGAATTTCTTTTGAAAGCACAGGAAACAAGTTTGACATCAGGGTTTCGCTATTACCTACTTTGCACGGAGAAAAAATAGTAATGCGTTTGTTGAGTAAGGATGCTACCGATATAGACATCAATCAATTGGGATTTGATAAAAAACAATTAGGAGATTATTTAGAAGGGATTAAAAAACCCAATGGAATCATTTTAATTAGCGGTCCAACAGGATCTGGAAAAACAACTTCATTGTACGCAACCTTAAAGATCTTAAACGAGGAAAAAACCAACTTGGTAACCATCGAAGATCCTATTGAATATACCTTAGAAGGAATTAATCAAGTACAGTTGAAAGAGGATATAGGGCTGTCTTTTGCATCAGCGTTACGTTCGTTTTTAAGACAAGATCCTGATGTAATTATGTTAGGGGAGATAAGAGATGGAGAAACGGCTCAAATGGCAATTAGAGCTGCTTTAACCGGTCACTTGGTATTGTCTACTATTCACACCAATTCTGCCTGGGGAACCATCTCCAGAATGATAGACATGGGAGTTCCTTCCTATCTATTGGCAAGCACATTGAGTTTAACCGTTGCACAACGATTGGTGAGAATACTTTGCCCGAATTGTAAAGAACAAAAAGCATTTGATACCGCTCTTTTTCCATCCAATTACAAAGCACCAAGAAAAGTAGAAAGCCATTTTGAACCTGTTGGGTGTGAGGAATGTTATTATACAGGGTATAAAGGTAGAAAGGCAGTCTATGAAGTAATACCAATTGATTACGAACTATCAGATGCCATAAAAAATGAAAAGTTTAATGTTCGAGAAGAACTCAAAGAAAAAGAAATCAACCAGTTAATGGACAATGCATTTGAATTGTTTGAAAAGGGCGAAACTTCAATTGATGAAGTATATGCCATGTTAATGAGTAATTACTAACACAGGCTATGAGACAAACTAAAGATATGAGAGCATACATAAAAATAGCAGGAGTTATTCTTTGTTTAGTGTGGAGCATGAGCTCATTTGCTCAAGACAGAATAAAACAAATAGAAACTCAGTTGACATCCATGACAACTGAGGTCCCTGGCTTAGAGGAAAAAGTACAAATGTCGGTGAGTGGTGTTTCCATTCAAGAATTTATGAGAGGGATAGCCGATGCACATAAATTAAACATTAGTGTGGACCCAACCATAGAGCAAAATATCGTTAATAATTTTGCCAATGCTACAGTTTCTGATGTACTGCTTTTTGTGTGTAAAGAGTACAACCTCAAAATCAATTTCATAGGCAGTATCATGTCTATTGTAAAGTATGAAGTACCAGAACCTATTAAGATAGCTACTCCAAAAAGAGAACTTTCAATAAGCTATAACAAGGGGAAAGATGAATTGACATTAGATTTAAAAAACGATTCTTTGGATGCTGTAGTGAAAGTAATTACTCAAAAATCTAAGAAAAATGTAGTATTAGCAGCTGGAGTTGCTCCGAAAATGGTAAGTGTTTACATTGAAAATATGCCTTTTGAAAACGCATTGGAAAAATTAGGCGTAGCCAATGATTTACTCATTAGAAAAACAGACGATAATTTTTACGTAATAGAAAACGCAGGAAATTTAGTTGACAATAAATCACCCAATGGGAAAAAGAAAAACAACCGAAACAATGCTGGAAATGCAAATAACAGAAATCAAAATGGTACAGGAGGAGGCGATTTAGTACTTAATGCTAAGAGTGCTTCAGACATTTCTGTTAATGGAACTGATGTTTCCATAGATGAAGTTATTAAAGAAGTGGCTGCTGCAGTTGGGTTAGACTACTTTTTTGTTTCTGAAGTGAAAGATAAAGCAACGATTAATCTTCAGTCTACTACGTTTACCGAACTATTAGATAATATGTTTCAGGGAACAGATTTAACCTATGATTATGATAAAGGTGTTTATGTAATAGGAGAACGAAAAACGGAAGGGTTACGAATGACAAAAGTGATTCAGCTGCAGCACCGCTCGGTGGAAACGGTGAATGAGTACATTCCAGCAGACATTAAACAGAATGTAGAAGTAAAAGAATTTTTGGATTTAAACAGTTTGATTTTGAGTGGTTCAGAACCTCGAATAAAAGAGATAGAGCAATTTATTAAAACCATTGATAAAGTTGTACCAGTAGTATTAATTGAGGTGATGATAGTTGATTATACCAATAATAGAACGAATAACGTAGGAATTGAGGCTGGATTAGGAACCGAACCAGCAACAACATCTGGAACCGTTTTTCCAGAACCCAATTTATCCTTGAGTAGTGCTTCCATTAATAATTTAATAGAGAGTTTTAATGGTTATGGTATTTTGAACTTGGGTAAAGTAACGCCTAATTTTTACATGAACATTAGTGCCTTAGAAACACAAGGAATACTACGTGTAAAATCAACACCAAAATTAGCTACTTTAAATGGCCATGAAGCAACAATGACCATTGGCAATACAGAGTATTATGTTCAAGAGACATTTAATACGGTATCCAATACAAGCACGCAAACCACTAACACCAGAACGTTTCAGTCGGTAAATGCAGATTTATCAGTTACCGTAAAACCAATGGTTTCAGGAGACGATCAAATTACATTGGAAATTTCGGTTTCGCAGTCTGATTTTACTGCTCGAATTGAACCAGGCGCTCCACCAGGAAACATATCTAGAGATTTTACTTCCTTCATAAGAGTAAAAGACCAAGAGATGATTTTACTCGGAGGTTTAGAGGAAAAATCTGTTAGTGAATCTGGAAGAGGAGTTCCTTTCTTGTCGAGAATTCCAGTCATTAAATGGTTGTTTAGTAGCAGAAGTAGAGAAAAAAAGAAAAGTAAACTCAACATATTTATTAAACCAACGGTGATTTATTAAGTGCTCAATTTTTTAGATAAATATAAACTCATAAAAGGACAAGCTGCTTTTGGTGTTGAATTGGTTTTTAATACGAAAGACAGTTATACACTAATAGCCATAGAGCTTAGTTCAACTAAAGACGGAATTGAAGTGAGCAGGAAATTGGTTGATACTTCGTTAGAAGAATTGAGTAAAGTCAATACAAAAAAACTACCCATCTATTTTTCACTTGGAGGGAAAGGAGTTATCCATAAAAAAATAAAAGCTGATGAGAATGTAAAAGATCAAGAATTACTAAATCAAGTATTGCCTAATGCTTCCATGAACGACTTTTATTTACAACAGTCAAAAATAGAAGGGTTTGAGTATTGGATTTCGGTAGTGAGAAAGGATGTATTGGATGGCCTGATTCAAAAAATAACACGTTCAAATCTTTTTGGGGTTCAAATTTATTTGGGACCATTTGTATTGGAAAATGCGATTCCGCTCTTAGATAAAATGGCATTGTTAACCACTTCACATGAACTAATAATAGAAAACAACAACATCATACAATTAGACAGTTTAGGGAGTGTTTCTAATGGAGAGGAATATAACATTGAAGGAGAAACGATTAATTCGCATGAGCTCATCGCATTTGGAACAGCGTTAAGCCATTTTGTTTCACCAGATAAAATAGTCTCCATTGATGCTCAAAGAGTGAATGAAATTAAAGACGAGTATTACCACAGAAATAAATATGTGGCTGTTGGTTTTTCAATGTTAATTGTCTTTTTTTTGATGACCATTATCAACATGTTGGTTGGGAATGCTTACCAAGCGACCAATAATGAGTTACAATATCAGGTAAACAGCAAAAAGCAATTTGTTGATGAACTGGTAGTACTAAGAGAAGAATTTAACATTAAAGAACAGTTTGTACAAAATAGTGGGGTAACCCAAGCTTCTAAAATATCTTATTACGCAGATCAAATAGCACTGAGTGTTCCTGAGAGTATCCAACTCAATCAGTTATTTATAAACCCGCTCACCAAAAGAATCAATAAGGCGGAAGACATTCAGTTCAACTACAACAAAATAAAAGTCTCTGGGACAGTCAATAAAAGCATCGAATTGAATAACTGGGTAAAAGACTTGAAACAATATGAATGGATAGACGAAATAAGCATCATATCCTTTATTCAAGATAATTTAAGAGAAGCAGGAGAATTTGAATTAGAAATACAGCTCAATTGAAACGAAAAATCACATACAAGCAACGCTTACTCTACGTTCTAATTGCCGGAGGAGTATTCATGATGGTATTGTACAATTTATCCATAGCTGATACAGTAGCGTTTGCTGTTGAAAATAACGAATTAGAAGAACAGATTTTAAATAGTCAGGATGCACCATCTCAGTTAAAATCCATCAAAGAAAAATTGAACAAAATAAAACAGGTAATAGGAAGTGAAGAGGATGCAGAAATGGACATTCATCAAATGTTATTGCAGCTAATAACTG
The DNA here is from genome assembly GCA_029262875.1 of Flavobacteriales bacterium. Lineage (GTDB taxonomy): Bacteria > Bacteroidota > Bacteroidia > Flavobacteriales_E > Vicingaceae. The sequence goes on along the minus strand of JAJCYO010000064.1, from coordinate 9,709 downwards.
ATAAGGTTCAACAAAACAATTTAATACTTAAAGATTTTCCACAACCCTATGTAATTGCAGATAAAGGATACATTACGAAGACAGCTAAAGCGACCATAGAAGGAGACTTTATCCATTTGTTACAACTTTTATATTTCTTAGAGCACAACTACAAAGGAGGAAAGGTAGTGGCAGTTGATTTTAAAACCACCAAACAAATAAGAACCAGAAAAAGGAAATTGAATACGATTATTTATTTACAAAATGTTAAAGCAGAAAACCATGAAGAAAATAGTTAGATATACTGTTTTGTTAACGTTAACCTCCACCATATTTTATGCGTGCGATGATTTCGTAGAAAAAGACATAGAAAATGAAGCAATTAACCTGATGGCACCAGCAAACGGTTTAACAACCGTACAATTAACCCATACTTTTTGGTGGGATTGGATGGAAGGTGCCGAATTGTATAACATGCAACTGGTTGAAGGGACTTTTTCCTCAGTAACTAATTTTGTATTGGACACTACAGTGAGCAAAAATAAGTTTGACATCACACTTTACCCAGGATCATTCCAGTGGAGAGTGAGGGGTGAAAATAATGCTGGAGAAACGGCCTATTCAACCTTTAGTTTAGTTATTGATAGTACGTTAGATATTAGTAGTCTTCAGGTAGTATTGTCTTCTCCATCAGATAACTTTATCACCAATAATGACAACATTGCATTAATATGGAATTCGTTATTAAATGCTGATGATTATTTGGTTGAAGTACATCAAAATACCTGGACAGGAAGTGCTGTATATGGCCCTCAAATTGAGACTTCAACAACGTTAACAACCACATTGCCCGAAGGGACTTTAGTTTGGGGTGTACAAGCAAGAAATGCTACTTCAGGGACTTCAACTGCATTTTCTACAAGAACATTAACGATAGATACCACTTCTCCCAATGCAGTTTCATTGGTATTGCCAGTAGACAATGCAACATTAAGTAATGTGTTTAACAACTACTCATGGACACAAGGAGCAAATACTGGAACGGTACTAACAGATGACATTTATTTTTATTCAGATCCAGCTGCAACAATACTGGTGAAAACAGCACAAGCTGTAGGAACTTCCTACATAGATTCATTGGGAATAGGAACGTATTATTGGGCCGTTCAATCTACAGATGCTGCTGGTAATGTAGGACCATTTAGTAACCTAAGAAAAGTAATTATACAGTAGAAAATGAAGAACAAGAAAACATTATACTACATCTTACCACTCATTATTTTGGTGTGGGGGTTTGTGTTTTTTCAATTGTTCGGGTATTTTTTTTCTTCACCAACCTATGCTACAGAAACGGTGCAAGAACTTGTGAATATGGATGAAATAAAGCAAGATACGTTTTCGATAGTCGCAAATTATAGAGACCCTTTTTTAGGGAAGAAGGTGAAGTTTAAACAACGTTCAACTTCTCTTTCAACTGCAAAAAAGAGTTCCAAAAAAACAATCAAAGCAATTAAGGTTGAAAAGCCATGGCCTGCAGTCGCATACAATGGTATGATTAAGAATAACAATTCAGATAGAAGAGTAGGTATTGTTAATGTGAACGGCAAAGAGTATTTGGTAAAAGAAAAAGATGTTGTGAGTGAAGTAACAATTTTAGCGATAAGCAAAAATAAAGTTGACGTTCGGTTCCAAAAAGAGAAAAAGACGATAACAAAATAAACAAAGCATATGAAAAATGTCATTACAATAATCCTAATCGTGTTTTCATTTCAAGTGGGATGGGCACAGAAAATAGAGGAGATTACCCACAGGGAAATTAGCATTCATTTTAATGATTCATCGGTCAAAGCAAGTGTGTTGTTGGCCGAAGGGAAAACACATTTAAAAAATACCAAAAATTATTACTGGTATTACAACAATTCCATTAAAAGCAATCAAGGTGACTATAAAGGAAGGTTGCTGGATGGAGGTTATCAGGTAACAACGAAAAAAGGACACTTAATAACAAAAGGCAATTTTAAAAAAGGAAATAAATCTGGTGAATGGAAAAAATGGAACAGCAAAGGGAAGTTAGTATACGTTACCAATTGGTCAAAAGGAAATAAAAATGGGAAATACCAAAAATATAATGACGGAACATTAATAGAACGAGGAGCTTTTAGGAAAAACAAACTAAACGGTTATTACACGGTTTATGAGAATGAGAAACTGATAGAAAAGAGAAAATATAAAAAAGGAGTTCTTCATGGCAAACAATTTACTTATCAATCCGACACAATATTAAATGAAACAGTATATAAAAAAGGGGTAGTAGTTGCTCCAAAGGAAAAGAAGGTAAAAAAAGAGGACAACGTGGAAGAAGAAGGTAAAGACTCAGCAAAAAAGAAATGGTGGCAATTAGGAAAGGATAAAAAAGAAGGAGAAGAAAGCGAATCAAACAAAAAAAAGGTTGTTGATGAATCAGCAACAAAGAAGAAGGAGAAAAAACTAAAATCAAAAAAAAGAAGAGAGAAGGAAACGAAAAGGGCATCCAATTCACAACAAGATGATTAAAGCAGGAGCATTACTATATGCTATGTTTTTGGTTATTGTTATTACACTAATCAGCGCCTCTTTTATTTTGGTAAATTATTACAATAGTGCTTATGTCATCAATGTCATTAAGCAAGAACAGCTGTATCAAGATGTAAATTCAGGAATTAATTATGGACTATCTTTCTACAAAGAAATACCAATAAACAAAAAAACAGAAATTGATTTATATGATGATGAAGCCCATAAAGTTAAATTAAGTAAAAAGAATTGGGGCGCATTTTATATCATTACAGTTGAATCTTCCTGGAAAAATAAATTCGTTTCTAAGGCAGTACTTGTTGGAAACAATATTAATGAAGGAGAAAAAGTAGCACTCTATTTAGCTGATCAAAACAAACCGTTGTCTCTAACAGGAAAAACCAATATTGTTGGAGATTGCTATTTGCCAAAAGCAGGTGTAAAGAGAGCATATATAGAAGGAAAAAGTTTTGTTGGTAACAAATTGATTAATGGGTTAAAACGCAACAGCAGTAAGATATTGCCAGCCATTAATGAAGAGCTGATAAAAGAAAACGAAATTCAATTTTCAATCCACAATCCAGAGGATAGTTTGGTTGATTTTGAGTTGGTGATGGAAAAAGATTCAATCATTAATTCCTTTCAAAATAAAACCCTTGTACTTCATTCACCTCTCCCGATAGAAATTTCCAACCAAGTGATAGAAGGCAATATCATTGTGAAATCAGGCAATAAAATTGTTGTAAAACGTTCCGCTACCATTACAAATGCCATTCTATATGCCAAAGGAATTGTACTTCAACATGATTTTGAAGGAACAGTACAATTGTTTGCAAGTGATTCTATTGTAGTTGAAGAAGATTGCCACTTGCGTTATCCAAGTGTTCTCGCTTTATTGGGAAAAGGGAGTACGGAAATTACACGTAAGATAGTTATCGGTAAAGATGTTGAAATAAAGGGAGCAGCTTTTTTATACAATGAAAACTTTGATAGAAAACATCAGGCCTTAATTGCCATAGGCGAAAAAAGCAAAATTACAGGTCAAGTCTATTCATCAGAATTACTGGAGTTAAGAGGAGAAGTCTATGGCGGTGCATTTTGCAAGAAACTATTATTAAAAACACCTTCATCAGTTTATGAAAACCATTTGATGGATGCAGTCATTAATAGAGAAGAATTGTCAGAACATTTTATAGGTGTTCCCTTAACTGAAACCATAGCACAACAACGAATTATTAAATGGTTAAACTGAATCAAAAAATAAAAGCGTTTACGATAATGGAATCTATGGTGGCTATTGTCATTGTAATGATTGTTTTTAGCATGTCATCAATTGTTATTCTGAACATAACAAGTTCAGGAATGTCAAGAGAAAAACAAAACGCTTACATGTTGGTTAAATCATTAAGAAATGAAACAATATTAAACCATCGTTACATTGATGAAACTGTAGAGTCTAATGAACTAATTATAGAAAAAACAATCTTGGATTATGGTAATTCTGATGCATTAAAAATACTATTAATAGGTGCTTTCAAAGGTAAAAAGAAGCTGTTTGAAAGCAGAGAAATCATCCTAATAGATAAAAAACCATGAAGCTAAAAGCCTTTTCATTGTTAGAAGTTTTGTTCTCTATCATTATCTCTGGTATTGTAATCAGTACGGCTTATTCGGTGTATGTGTTTACCCATAAACAGTTCTTCATTTTCACTTCGGCTAAAACAGAAATACGAAATTATTTTGAGTTGTCAAATGTGCTAAATCGTGAATTCGAAACAGCTAAAAAAGTAATAAAAAAGGGGCCTCAAGAAATTGAAATTGAATTGATTAATAATCGAATTAATTATTCATTTCACAACGACTATATTTTGAGGACGATAAAAACCCATACAGATACCTTTTCCTTTTCGGTAGTTGATGTTGAAATGAATGTGGTGAATGAATTGAAAGAAGAGCAAGTCATCGATTATATGAAGCTAACAATGGATGAAGAAGAGGGAGGAAGGTCTATGTCGATGTACAAAAATTATGGAGCTATTTTAAAGATAGAATAAACATGGGGATTAAAATAGATGCCATAAATCAAGAACAAGCTGCTATCCGTAAAAACGATCAGTCGGATAAGAAAAGCATTTTCGCTCTTTTAAACCAAGACATTAGTTTTAATAAAAGTTTTCCAGATAAAAAGAAAGAACAATTTTATGCAGAAATTAGTTTGTTGCTTTCAGCAGGAACAGACATTAAAACAGCATTAGAGTTAATTGTTGAAGAAACCGAGAAAGAAAAAGATAGGAAGCTATTAGAGGGTATTAAAGATGACATTATAAACGGATTAAGTTTCTCCGAAGCATTACAACAGACAGGAAAGTTTACAGAGTATGAATATTATTCGTTAAAAGTAGGAGAGGAGACCTCCCGTGTAGATGTCGTGTTAACAGACTTGGCTCAATTTTTCAAGCAAAAAGTGGATCAAAAACGGAAGATTTCAAGCGCGCTGTCTTATCCAATTATACTATTGCTTTCGGCCTTTGGTATGGTTGTTTTTCTGCTCAAGTTTCTGGTGCCTATGTTTGAAGATATATTCAAAAGCTTCAATAAAGAGTTGCCAGGAATAACACAGTTTGTAGTTGATGCTTCCGCCACAGTGAGTGATTACTTTTTAGTAATAGTAGTACTATTTGTAGGGCTGTACACATTCATCTTTATCAACAGAAAAAAAGATTGGTTCAGAAGAATTTCATCTGCTGTTGTTTTAAAAACCCCTTTGGCGGGAGACATGTCTCAAAAAATATATTTAACCCGTTTTTGCCATTCCATGAATTTATTGATAAGTGCTCGAAACCCTCTGCTAAATTCAATTCAACTGGTAAAGAAAATGATAGATTATTACCCTATTCAGAGTGCTTTAGAAGTAGTAGAAAAAGACATCATGAACGGGAAATTACTCAATGAGAGTATGAGGGCATTTCCAATTTTCCCAAGAAAGATGACTTCTTTAATTAAAGTAGCCGAAGAAGTAAATAAACTGGATGCAATTTTTAAGAGTTTAGACGAGCAATATTCAAAAGAACTGGAACATAAGTCGGAATTGTTTGGTAAGCTCTTAGAGCCTTTTATTATACTTTTTATTAGTGTTGTTGTGGGCTTTATTGTAATAGCCATGTATGTGCCAATGATAGAAATAAATACTGGCTTGTTTTAAAGAACTAACTTGGGTCAATTATAGATAAAAATTCTGTTTTTCTTCTTCTAGCAACATCCAAAAGATCCTTGTTTTGCATCAAGATTTGTCCACTCTTTTTATTGTAAGAATGAATGTGCTTTGTATTCACCAATAAGCTTTTACTGATTCTAAAAAAAGAATAACCAGAAAGATTAGTATCAAAATCATTTATCGACTTTGTAGAAATCACTTTGTGGTTATTTAATGATATAATTTCAGTGTAAGCTAAGCTTGCACAGCAATATACAATTTCATTGATGGGTATGAAATCTATTTTATTAGCACCTTTTACGGCAATGGTTTGGTTTATATTGGATTTTATAAGGTCTTGTAAATGAGTTTCTAAGGAGATTTGGTGTTGCATCAATGAACTTAAAATAGCATTGTTGTTATTAATAATATTCTCCAATGCATTTAATCGATCGTTAAACAATTTGTTGCTATTTCCCATAAGTATCACTATAATACGTTGACTCATTGCAAATTACAAGTAATTTTTGGTATTGTTCTACGTAAAAACAATGAATTTAGACTCAGTATATTCGCTGAGCAATTGTATTCTTTTCTCAATGATATCAATAAAAATGAATAGTTCAAATACCAAAAAAATGAAATCATTACATGGTAAATGATGTTATTTAGTATTATCTTGTTGATATAGAGTAGTTAAATGGTGAGAAACATTTCGAAAAAAAAAGATTCAATATTGTATATATTTTGGTAGTTTATAAAGTAATTGTTATTTGAAAATAGAATTACCCCATTTGTTGCCCTTTCCCAATAAAATCAGGTAGTACTCAATAAATGTAGGGGCTTGAGAATTAGGTTCAAGAACCTCTATCTCCGCCAGTTAAAAAACCTCATTATATTTAATATGGTGAGGTTTTTTCTTTTTTAGAATTGCCTTGTATTACTCCCCATTCGTTTATTCGTTTATTCGTTTTATGCTCTTTTTTGAAAATATTTTACTCATCCATGTACTTATCCTACCGCTCATCATATTTCAATAATATGTACTAAAATCAGGAGTTATCTTAGCTAAAATTTAAAAACAATAAAATGAAGAAAATAGCCACACTCGTACTGTTCTTAATCGGAACTCAAATTTATACCAACGCTCAAACAGCGGAAGAAATAATTAAAACCTACCATGAAAACATTGGAGGAGAAGAAGCTTTAAGAAAGATTAAAAGCGTAAAAATGTCTGCTAAAGTTGATGCTCAGGGCATGACGTTACCTATAGAGATTGTTAATATGGCTGATGGAAGGTCAAGAATGCAGTTTGAATTTCAAGGGAAACAAATGGTTCAACAAGCATTTGATGGAGAAACTTCATGGGGCGTTAACTTTATGACTCAGAAAGCAGAAAAAGCGGATGCTGAAGATACTGAAAACATTAAAAGAGAATCTAAAGATTTTCCTGATCCTTTTTTGGATTATGCAAAAAAAGGATACACGATTGAGCTAATGGGTAAAGATACCATGGAAGGTGCAGAGTGTTTTAAAATAAAATTCACGAAACAACCTTTATTGGTAGACGGTAAAGATGTGGAGAATGTACAGTACTATTATTTTGATACAGAAAATTATGTGCCTATTGTAACCGAAACAGAAATTAAAAGCGGTCAAATGAAAGGATCGATTTCTCAAACAGTTTACAGCGATTACCAAGAAGTAGAAGGAATTTATTATCCTTTTTCTATTAATTCTAAGGTTAAAGGAGGACAAGGGCAACCTGTTACCATCGAAAAAATAGAAGTCAATATAGAAGTGGATGATGCCATTTTTAAATTTCCAGAGACTACTGAAGAAGCTCCAGCAGAGGCAAAATAATTATTTATTAGATCAACCATCAAAACTGAATAAATGAAAAATTTAGCATTATCAATCTTAATGTTGGGCGCAAGCTTTATGGCTAATGCTCAACAACAAGCAATACCATTAAAAGGAAAGGAACTTTTCGGGGACATGAAAGCGAGGCATATAGGTCCAGCTTTGATGAGCGGAAGAGTTAGTGATGTAGAAGGACACCCTACTAACTCGCGTATCATGTACATTGGAACCGCAGGTGGAGGAGTTTGGAAATCAAATGATGGAGGCGTAATGTTTAATCCAATTTTTGATGATTACTGCCAATCTATTGGTTGTGTTGCAGTAGACCCTAATAAACCAGATAATGTGATTTGGGTTGGAACTGGAGAAACATGGGTAAGGAATAGTACCTCAGTTGGAGATGGAATCTATAAATCTACTGATGGAGGAACAAACTGGAAGAAAATGGGTCTACCAAATTCTGATAGAATAGCGAGTATAGAGATAAACCCTAACAATTCGGATGAAGTATTTGTTGGTGTGTTGGGTGCGCTCTGGGGAGATAGTGATGAACGAGGAATCTATAAAACGATAGATGGAGGAAAGACTTGGGATAAGATATTTTACATTGATAATAAAACCGGTTGTTCAGATTTAGTAATGGATCCAAATGATCCCAATACGATGTATGCCAGTTTTTGGGAATTTAGAAGAACAGCATGGTCATTTAATTCAGGAGGAGAAAACAGTGCGTTGTATAAAACAACAGATGGAGGAAAAACATGGAATAAAATCCACAATGGGTTTCCAAAAGGAAAATATGGAAGAATTGCTGTAGCCGTTGCTCCATCAAATAGCAAAATAGTTTATGCCGTTGTAGAAGCAGAAAAATCTGATAAAAGTGGAATGTATCGTTCTGATGATGGGGGTGCTAATTGGAAACACTTAAATGCTGATTTTGGAATTGTTGTTCGGCCATTTTACTTTTCTCGAATAGTAGTTGATCCTACTAATCCGGATGTACTGGTAAAAGCTGGTTTGTTTGGTTCGATGAGTAAAGATGGTGGAAAAACCTTTCGACAGTTAGGAGCAATGCACCCAGATATTCATGACATATGGTTTGATGTAAAAGATGCAGATAAAATGTTTGTTGGTACAGACGGTGGTTTATACCGTTCTTTAAATCAAGGAACAACTATGGAAATGATAGAGAACTTACCTATTTGTCAGTTTTACCATATTGCCGTAGACAATCAAGAACCATACAATATATATGGAGGATTGCAAGATAACGGTTCTTGGTATGGACCTTCAGCAAGTCCTGGTGGAGTAGAAGCGAGAGATTGGGAAGTAATTGGAGTAGGAGATGGTTTTAGAGTTTACCCTCACCCAACGGAGCCACACATTATGTATTCTGAAATGCAAGGAGCAGCTAATGTTTGGAGGTACAATTCAAAGAAGAGACAAACAAGAACAATCCAACCTTTACCTATAGAAGGTGACCCTAAGCTTCGATTTAATTGGAATGCAGCGATGACAACCAGCCCAAATCATCCCGATCGATTTTATGTAGGGAGTCAATTTGTACACCGTTCTAATGATAGAGGAGACAATTGGGAAAAGATTTCACCAGACCTAACAACCAATGATAAATCAAAATTAGATCAAGAAAATTCTGGTGGTTTATCAAAAGATAATTCAGGAGCAGAAAACCATTGTACCATATTTACCATTGCAGAATCTCCTTTAGATGGGAATGTAATATGGGCAGGAACAGATGATGGAAATGTTCAGGTAACACAAGATGGTGGTAAGAACTGGAGCAATGTTACCGCTAACATTACTGGATTACCAGCAAATACTTGGTGCTATCATATTGAAGCAAGTAAATTTGGAAAAGGAATTGCCTATGCTGTGTTTGACGGCCATACCAAAAATGATAAAAATACCTATGCTTATAAAACGACCGATTTTGGAGCAACATGGAAATCGATTGTAACTGCGAGCATTAATGGATTTGCGCGAAGCTTTCAAGAAGATTTAGAAAATGAGAATTTATTGTTTTTAGGAACTGAGTTTGGATTATACGTAACTGTTGATGGAGGGTTGAGCTGGAGTAAGTTTACCAACAACATGCCTTCA